>NZ_CP133114.1 GCF_033001325.1 Rhodopseudomonas sp. BAL398 | reverse complement strand
AAGATCGCCCAGTTAGCAATGCCGCGGAAGAGATCAAGGCGAAGGTCGCGTCCGCTCATTGGAGGGGTGGCATTAATGCGCATGCGTATCGTCTTTTATTTTCTAAACGCTTGCTTGACGCGGGTCTGTTTGCGATCGCAGGGATTTTCGAAGAAGCGGAACACGATTGGAAAACCCCGTACCGGGGATTGGGTACGTTGTGGGTGGATTGTTTGCGTCTCAGTCGATGTACGCGATGAGAATCGTTTTCGTGCGACGACCATGGCCCCCGAGTCCAGCGCTAACTTGTTCGCCTACATTTAAGGTCACCGCTCACAAGCGGTCTCGTGACGCCGGCTGTTAGCGTTCCTCACAATAAGTTCGGAGATATCGCTATGTCGGTTACAGGTTCACGCTGACGTGAGAGGCTAGGCGCCGCTTCTCGCTATGGTGATCATAACCGCGGTTAAGTCTTGAGTGGCTTGCACGACAGCGTCTGCACGATGCGCATTAGGTGCTGTTCCACTGGCTGGTCCATTGGGCACTACAAACCCGGCCAATTCTTTTCAGTGTCACCTATCCGTGAACGTGTAACCTGTCCGGAGCGCTTTGCGAAGTTATCATCAAGATCTCACTTCGTGGCGCGTCGACCGCGTGGCGGGACGCTGGTTTGTTGCGAATATGACAGTTCCTACCTTTCAATGACGGGAAGGTCACAGTTCTTTTTCGTATCTTGGCGTCACAGCATTAGGAGAGAAGATGATGGGACCGAATGAAAAATCGACAGGTACACGGCCTGACTCTTCTGCGACTGTAAAGTGGGATAAATGGCTCGGTGGATGGGGCTGGATGGTGGTCTGCGTGCTCGTCATCGTCGGCGCCATTCTGGCTGTCAGCGGCGAGCTCGATGGCAAGCTGCCTGCTGGCGCCTTGTTACCCCTTTTGTTTGTACTGCCATGCGCGCTCATGATGTTTATGTGCATGAAGAACATGGGCGGCAATCAAAGCGGAGCGCACAGGTCAATTTCAAGAGCCGATGTACGCAAGAGGGACGTCGAAGATCAGCTGTGATTACATCCACGAGTTCCCACCGGGTCATTACGTGGTCTGGAGCGGCGGCCAGTAGGAATATCTCGAGCGTGCCATCGCGCGCCTCGAGATCGTCGTACCGGTGACGCTGATCATCATCTTCCTCTTGCTCTTCCTCAATTTCCGCAAGCTCACGGAAACGCTCATCGTGGAGGTAAGGGAAGAACGTGTCCGGCAGGGCAGGCCGTTTACCCGGATGGACCTGCACTAGGCCATCATGCGCGGAGCTGTGGAGCGCGTGCGGCCGAAGATGATGACGGTTGTTCCCATCATGGCGGGCCTGGTGCTGATCCTCTGGAGCACCGGCACCGGCTCGGAGGTGGTGCAGCGTATCGCGGTGCCGATGATTGGCGGAATGATGTCGTCGACTATGCTCACCTTGGTGGTAATTCCGGCGATCTACGGTCTCATCAAGGTATGGCGGCTACCGACGAAGTATGCCTCAATCTCGGAGGACGGGATGGAATCCGTACTTCTTCGGGAGGCTGCCGAGTGAGCGGAGGAAATGATGATGCAGGATATGATGGGCGGCGGGATGATGTGGGGTATGGGTCTTTTCGGCGTTGTCGCACTCGTCGTGTTGGTGCTGATCGGCGCGGCCCTCGTAAAATACTTGTTCTTCAGATGAGAAATCTTATCGCCTCATTGTGCCAACTCTGCCGTTTCGGTGTTCCATGCTGCCAGAAATTGTTTTCGGCATACTTTAGTGCGAGCATTCAATGTCATGAAACGCTGGTCGATCCGACGGCTTGTAGCACTCACGGTGTTTGTCACCGTGGGCATGAGCGGCGCGCTCATTTCACAAAAAGTTTAGAACCAACGGTCATCTGAGGTGGCGCACCTCTGGTAATCCATTGTGGAAACCGGTATCTCTAGAAGATCATGACTGGTGTGTTTCGCCAATTTTCTGCCGTGGTTCTTATCCTCTCCTTGGTGTTGGGGACGGTGGGAGTTGGCGTGCGCGCCTCGTCGATGAATGGGAAGATGGCATCAATTGCCCTGAGCGACATGTCCGGGCAAGGCAGTTGCAATGGTTGCGCCGGAAGCAAAAGTGGCGTTCCAGTCAACCTCTGCTCCGTGTATTGCATTGGCGTGGCTGCGGTATTCCCCGAAGTAGCGACGATTGACGGTGTCGCTGGCGAAAGCCGTCAATATTTGACGCCGCGTCTTTTGGTCGGGCACGATGTGTCCCCCGATCCTTATCCCCCTCGATCTGTTGTCTTGAGCTAATTTGCACCCATTGCGGGTGCAATTCGCAATGAGCATCGACGCGTTGTGGCGTGTCGTGTGTGTCTAATCGTGGCCTGCGTCTGGCTGAAAGGCTGCGGCACGATTCAAAGCGGCATCAAGGACGGATCTTCATGCACTCGATTCGATGGCCTGGCATTGACCGGCGGTCGCTTTTCGTCGGCGGCGCAAGTTTGGCGGCAGCGGCTCTATTTCCGCGCGGCAGTCGTGGTGGTACTGCTGCGCCTGTTCGAGAATTTACGCTCGTAGCTGCGCCAAGCCGCGTATCGCTGGTTGGTCCGCCTCACCCTGATACGGCTGTCTGGTCCTACAACGCCAACATCCCTGGTTCGGAGATTCGAGTTCGCCAAGGCGAGCGCTTGCGAATCCTGGTTGAGAACCAATTATCTCAGGCAACGACAGTGCATTGGCATGGCGTGCGGGTGCCGAATGCAATGGATGGCGTGCCGTTTCTGACCCAGAAGCCGATCGCCCCCGGGGAGACATTTACCTACGAATTCGATGTTCCGGATGCTGGCACCTATTGGTACCACCCGCATCACCACAGTGCCGAGCAGGTTGGCCGAGGTTTGGCTGGAGCGTTGATCGTCGAGGAGAGCGAACCGCTTGTCGTGAATCGCGACCTTGTCTGGGTTCTTCGCGATTGGCGCTTGGCGCGTGATGCGTCGATTGTCAACGACTTCGGTGATCGCATGGAAGTGACGATGGCCGGGCGCATTGGCAATGTTGTTACCATCAACGGCCATGTGCCCGAGAAAATCTCCGTTCTCGCCGGAGAACGGCTGCGTTTGCGATTGATCAATGCCGCACCAGCGCGGATTTTCGGACTCGAGTTCAGGGATCTTCGGCCGTTGATTGTTGCGCTCGATGGGCAACCAGTCGAGCCGCGCGAGCCATCAGATAACCGCGTTGTATTGGGACCGGCGATGCGCGCCGACGTTCTGCTCGACATGAGCGGAACGCCCGGCGCAACCGCGAGCGTGGTCGATACATTCTATCGTGATTTCTACAAGCTGGTCGAACTCGAATACGGCAAGGAGCCGCTGCTGCGAGCGCAGCCACTCCATGCGCCCTCACGAATACGCTCCAACACCATGCCGGAGCCAGATATCGACAACGCCGAAAAGCACACCGCAGTCCTGGGGGGCGGGATGATGAGTGGCCGCGGCATGATGATGGGCATGAGCGGCAACGGCATGGGATGGTCGATTAATAACGTTGCTGGAACGAGTCACGATATGACGCCGATGATCACGTTGTCCCGTGGACGTTCCTGCGTCATCAGCATCCGCAATGAAACCGCCTGGTTTCATCCGATACACCTCCACGGGCATTCGTTCCGGGTAATTGCACGTAATGGCCGACCTACGCGCGACCGCGAATGGCTGGACACTGTGCTGGTTCCACCGCGAGAGACCGCCGACATTGCTTTCGTCGCCGACAATCCAGGCGACTGGATGTTCCACTGCCACATTCTCGACCATCAGGACGGCGGCATGACGACCGTCATCCGTGTAGCCTGAGGGGAGCTATTCGATGAAAATGAAAGCGTATCTCGTTTTCTGTACGGCACTTGTATTCTTCGCATCGCATATGGCTTACGCCGATGGCGATCCAAAGCGCGGTGCAAGGATCTATGGCGCCTGTGCGGCTTGCCACTCGCTCGAGCCCAATTTGCATCTGACCGGACCCAGCCTTGACGGGCTGTGGGGCAAGAAGGCCGCGTCGGTCACGGACTTTGTGAGATATTCCAGCGCGCTCAAGGAGCAGGGCTTTCTGTGGGATGAGACGTCGCTGAATGCCTGGCTTACCGATCCGAAGGCATTCGTGCCTGGCACTTACATGACCTTTCGCGGGATCAAGGACGGAAACGTGCGCAGCGATCTCATCGCCTTTCTCAAGATCGCTATGATACCTGGCGGCGCAAAGACCGTTGTCGCGCAGGGACTGATCGACGCTGAAACCGCACGCGGTCAGGCGCCAGAACCGCTAGCCGCCGCCCCTCCGGAACAACAGGTGACGGGCCTCCGGTTTTGCCACGAGACATTTTTCGTCGCGACGGCGGACGGAAAACAGCGTCCGTTCTGGGAGATGAATCTGCGCCTAAAAATCGATTCCAGCGCGAACGGCCCAAAAGTGGGAAAGCCTGTGCTTGTGCATGGCGGGATGCAGGGGGATCGCGCGTCGGTCGTATTTTCAAATCTGGATGAAATCGGAAGTTTGGTCGAGAAAAAATGTTGAACGCACTACGCCAAGGGAGCGAGATCGCCGATGCTAGGACATGACTGCATTGCATTGGATCGATAAACGCTGACAGCGCTGGTCGACACGTGAAGAGCATCGCCTATGTCAAAGACAGAGAACGATCATTCGACATCCTCAACGAGGTCGCAATCGCGACTAGCAAAAGGGCAATATCATGTCTGACATTGATTCATCTAAAGGTCGGCTGCTTCGCCGCCGCTCATTTCTTGCCACGGTTGCGAGCATTGCAGCGACCTTGACGTTGACCCGTCGTGGCTACAGTGACGAAGCGCTTGCCGCAAACATTGGAAGCGATAAGTCACGTGTTTCTCGAGAGAACCTGAAGCCTACCGCCCGCGCTCCAGCGGCGGCGACCATGGATTTGAGAACGCTCGGCCCGGAACATCAGGTCGTCTCAATCAGTAAGCTCGGCGATACTTATCGCGTTGTTACGGCTTCCGGGAAAGTGGTCTCGTACTCGGAATTCGACCTGCATTTCAAGACCGATGCCAGCGATCATGGACCAGCCGAACACACCCCGGTTTTGATGCCCACCAGTAGCGACCGGGCGTTCGTCGTGTTCGCCGCCCCGCGCGAAATCAGTTCTTTCATCGGTTGAGCAGCACCACGCTAGATCTACCTCTCGCAAAGAAGAAATATCCATTCGGAGACGGAAAATGAGAATAGTCAAAATACTGCTTGCATCGCTTTTGTTGGGATTGGTGGCAATGCCAGCCGTCGCGCAAGAGAAAACAAAGGTCACACTGTACAGAAATCCGAACTGCGGCTGTTGCCTGGATTATGCTGAGTATTTGCGCGGTGCAGGTTTCGAAGTCACGGTCGATTCGAAGCAGGATCTCGCGGTGATCCGGAAGCAGTTGCACGTTCCGGAACAATTCGAGGGCTGCCATGTGTCAGTGATCGGCAAGTATGCCGTCGAAGGCCATGTGTCCGCTGAAGTCATCAAGAAGCTTTTGGCCGAACATCCAGCTATCGTCGGCGTTTCAATACCGGGGATGCCCGCGGGGACGCCGGGAATGACCGGCCACAAGACAGGACCGCTTCCGGTCTATGAAATCGGGAGCGATGCCGCGCCCGGGAAGGTCTTTGCGACCGAGTAGAACCGGAGCATCAACGATGCTGGCCATGGGTGAATCCGAGTTAGGTTGGGAGTCCGCTTTACTGGCGATCGCCGCAACGGGCTTACTCCTCGTATCGGCCATCTTGGCCGGTATCGTGCTCCTGTTGCGACGGTACTGGCGCTGGCCATCGACAGCATTTGGAATGGAAACAGGCACCCAGCCGGTTCTTGCCACACCCGGCCTTGTTGGTGGCGGTGCGCATGCGGGAATCCGACGGATTGTCCTAATCGCCCCCCTCACGATTTTTCTGGGAGTCGCAGTCGTGCTTGCCTGGGGGATGACTCGCAACCCCAGCGCGATCCCGTCGGCGCTGATCGGGAAACCGGTACCAGAATTCACGCTGCCGCCGGTCAAGGGCCGCACGCTTGGTCTGGCTAGTGCCGATCTCAACGGCGAAGTGTCACTAGTGAATGTCTTTGCCTCATGGTGCACCGCTTGCCGGGAAGAGCATCCCATATTCATGCAGTTGAAGGCCAAGGGTATCGTTGCCATTCATGGGCTCAACTACAAGGACCAGCCCGATGATGCTGCGCGATGGCTCAACACGATGGGCGATCCTTATGCCCGCACCGGTGCCGACCGCAACGGACGTGTAGCGATCGACTGGGGGGTTTACGGCGTGCCCGAAACCTTCGTCATCACCAAGGATGGCCGTATTGCTTACAAACACATCGGAGCGGTGACGCCAAAGGTGCTCGAGGACACGATTCTTCCACTGATCCGAAAGCTGCGGCAACCATGATGTCCGTGAAACGATCGCTCGTACGTGGTGTGGTTCTCTGCTTCGCGGCAACGGTCCTCGTTGTTGCGACATGGACAATTGCGGCGGCACAGGAGCCGAGCAGGCATCTCACGGTCAACGAAAGACCCAAGCCGCTTGCGGCGATCCAGTTCGAGGACGCCAATGGCCAGTCCCGAAGTCTAACCGATTTTCGCGGCAAGGTGGTGCTCCTCAATATCTGGGCGACCTGGTGCGTACCGTGCCGCAAGGAGATGCCGACGCTCGACCGGCTGCAGACCAAGTTGGGAGGAACTGACTTCGAGGTGGTGGCGCTGTCGATCGACCGCCGCATGGATGCGGTACGCAAGTTCTTTGCCGAGATCGGAATTAGAAAGCTTGCGATGTACCTTGACAGTTCGGCAAAGACAACGCGCGACCTGGGAGCGGTAGGCCTTCCGACGACACTGCTGATCGATCGCGAGGGTCGGGAGATCGGCAGGCTTATCGGACCTGCCGAGTGGGATGCGCCAGAGATCACTGAAGTCATTCGTTGCGTGATTGCGAGAGATGCCGCGGCGCCGTTCTCGAAAGAATCAAAATTAGCCGCAACGCCACCCTGCGGCAAACGCAGCGTTGGCATTCCAGCCGGTGGCACCGATAGCAACAGGCAACCATGAAGGAGGAGATCGCATGACGTTACCACGAACCACCGCGACGGCTGAGCCGTCGCTCGGCGGGATGTACTCAACGCGGCACGATACTATCTTGGCAACCGATGGGCTCTTCTGGCGCTCGGCAGTCTCGCCGTGATTGCCGGACTATCATTCGGAGGCTGGGGGTGGCTGGTGGCAGCCGGCCTTGCGCCGGTCATTCTCAGTACGCTGCCTTGCCTGGTGATGTGCGGGTTTGGCGTATGCGCGATGTGCCGGTCCAACAAAGCGCAATCGACAGTATCAGGCGATGCGGCGAACTCTGCGACATCGACCGGCGTGCTTGGGGTTGCCAAGATGGACCAGCCAACGGCGAGCGGCTCAAGTTGCTGCCACGGCGTGGTTGATCAACCTCAATCATCGCAAGTCAAACAGCTTCAGGCACTCAACGAAAGGACAGACTCCCATGCGTAAGATCACAACACCGCTCTTGCTCGCGTTCATTGTTGCCGCGAGCGTTTCAACCGCGTCGCCCCTCTACGCCGAGGAAGGGGCGATGCAGAACGAGCACTGCGACATGATGCAAGGCGAGCATGGCGGGATGATGCAAGGCCGTCAGGGTGGCATGATGGGTGGGGGCGGGATGATGGGCCAAGGCGGGATGATGGGGGGCGGTCACGGTGGCATGATGGGTCAAGGCGGCATGATGCAAGGCGGTCACGGCATGATGGGTCAAGGCGAAATGTCGCAAGGCAGCCAGGACGCAATGGTCGGCATGATGAAGCAAATGAGCCAAATGATGAAACAGATGAGCCAAATGATGGAGCAGCACAACAACATGATGAGCAACAACCAGCCGAAAGGCCAGGAAAAGAAGAATGCGCCTGCTGAGCCAGAGAAGAAGTGATGCCGACAAAGGCTGGGCGGCGGTCCCGATCGGCGCTCAGCCCTCTACTGTGCTGCGACTGAAGCCCCATGAGGGATTGCAATGAGACGGCTTAATGGTTTTGCGCGCGACTTGGGTGCCGCGGCGCTGGTGATTGTGCTCCTTCTCGGGGCCGGGGCAATCCGAACTGCCGGAGCAAATCAGCAAGATGCCGCTGCCGTTGCTCTGGCCTATGACCGCGGCACTGATGCGCTATTGAAATCGGACGGCCGAACACTTTATCAGAGCGCCGACGGCGGACGAAGCTGGAAAGCGATCCCGATTCCCGCTTCCGAGAACGGCCAGATAGCCAGCATCGCACCATCCCCAGCCGCCAAGGGTGTTACCTACGTGGTGGGAAAGGGATTGGGTGTACTGCGAACCGAGGACGGCGGTAAGAGCTGGATCGAGCGCAACGACGGACTCCCCAGCCGAGATGTTGTCGCTGTCGCAGCACATACCACCGAACCGGAGACCGTCTACGTTGTCGTATCGGATCACGGCGTGTACCGCAGTCAAGACGCCGGGAGGAACTGGCGTTTGATGGACCGTGGCTCTCAGGGTGGCATCCGTCAGTTGATCCACTCCGATATGACCGGAAGTATGCAAACTGGCTGGCTGTTCGCTGCGACCGCCAAAGGCGTTCGGCGGACGATGGATTGCTTCTGCCTTTGGCAGGATGCCGGAAAGCTCGGGACCGAGGCCCGTAGCGTTGCTTACGACCCGAGACATCCCGATCACTTTTATGCCGTCACCGACAAAGGGCTTTTTCGCAGCAAGGATGGCGGAGAAAATTGGAGTCAGATGGTTTGGCCGAACGCCAATGCGATTGCAGTCACGTTTGCTCCTTCCAATATCCTCTACGTGATCGACGGGAACGGCGCTTTGTTCCGGAGCACGGATGACGGTAACACCTGGACTCGGGTCGATGCGTAGGGTCGCGATGGGTGTGATGCTTATCGTGGCGGGTCAGACCGTCATCGCACGCGCGAATGGTGAAACGCCGGTGCCCGATGTCGACTCGATCAATTCAGGGCGGGCGATCTACGAACAACATTGCGCGTCGTGTCATGGCGCCAACGCTGAGGGGGCGCCAAATTGGCAGGAACGCGATGCGCGTGGCGAGCTTCCAGCGCCGCCGCACAATGCAGAAGGTCACACCTGGCGGCAACTCCGATGCCGCTCTGTACGAGATGGTGAGCAAGGGTTGGCGCGATCCGTTCAACAAGTCTAAACGGCTGACCATGCCTGCCTTCGGTGGGGAAATGTCACCGGCACAGATTCGCGCGGTGATTGGTTATCTCAAGACACTGTGGACTCCCGAGCAACGCCAGTTTCAATCGGAAGAGACCCGCGATCATCCCGCGCCGAGCCGGATGCCCTAGCTCTCGATTATCGCAAGGACAATCGATTCTTATGAGAAGCCTACGCAAATTTCTGATTATCGTCGCTCTCGCTATCGCAACGTCTGTTGCGATAGCTTGGGCGTGGCGGACCATCAGCCCGGTGACGCCACCGTTACCAAAACCAACAACGTCCGGTACCCCTCTCATTGGCGGCCCGTTCACGCTCGTTGCAACGAATGGCGAAGTCGTCAGCGAGAAAACCTATCTTGGCAAGTGGGCCCTCATTTTCTTCGGTTACACATTTTGCCCGGATGTTTGTCCGACGACGCTCAACAACATGACCGTGGCGCTCGAGAAGCTCGGTTCGGATGCGGTCAAGATCCAGCCCATGTTCATTACCATCGATCCCGCGCGCGATACGCGGGACGTCTTGAGCGAGTACCTGAAATCGTTTGACTCACGGATCCTCGGGTTGACGGGCACTCAGGCGCAGATCGATCGCGTCGTCAAGGAATACCGTATCTACGTCGCGCAACAGAAGTCAGGGACCGATGACAGGGATTATCTCGTCTCGCACAGCGGTTACCTCTATCTGATGAGTCCCACGGGAAAATTCGTGAGCGTCATCCAGGGCAGCGAGGATGGCGAAGCGATCGCCAGCTGGCTGCGCAAGGAAATATCACGTTCAAGACAGTAACGGAGAAATGAGATGAAGCTCACATACAAACTGATTGGTGCGTTGGCGGTTGCGTTGTCCGTCAGCGGTCAGGTGGAAGCGCAAACGGCGGACGCCAATACGATTGCTGTCGAGCACGTGTGGGCGCGCGCGACACCGGCGGGAGCGAAGGCCGGCGCGGTGTACATGACTGTGGTCAACAAAAGTGCGATCCCGGATCGCCTGCTAGGTGCGACAACGCGAGTGGCAGACAAGGTCCAGTTTCACAGCGTTAGCGAGGCAAACGGTGTTTCCAGTATGCGTGAGCTGCCTGCGATGGATATTCCACCCGGCGCGAAAGTCATCCTAAAGCCCGGTGATACGCATGCGATGCTGGTCGGACTGAAACAACCGTTGAAGGAAGGCCAGACTATCCCGCTGACCCTGGATTTCGAAAAGGCCGGCAAAGTCAACGTGGCAGCTTCCGTTGCGAAGGTTGGCGCCATGCAAGGCGGGAGTATGGGATCGATGGCGCACGGGGCTGACAAGCCGATGAAGAAATGAGCGACGATCGAGCAGCGAAAGTATCGATGATGAATCTCACGCGACGCAGAAATTTGAGGGTCGTTGTGCCGGCCATTGGCGTCATCGGCATCATGCTTGGCGTCGTTGCATATTCGCCAATGCTTTACCGACTGTTCTGTGCAGCAACCGGCTATGGGGGCACGACGCAAAGGGTTGACTCCGACATGAACACTATCTCAGGTCGTGTCATTACCGTGCGGTTCGATAGCAATGTTGCGCCAGGCCTGCCCTGGCGTTTTGAGCCGGTGCAGCGCGAAGTGAAAGTCCGTCTCGGGGAGCAGCAGCTTGTATCCTTCACAGCCGAAAATCTCACGGATCAGGCTATCGTCGGGCATGCCACGTTTAACGTAACGCCTCAGACTACGGGTATCTACTTCAATAAGATCCAATGTTTCTGCTTTGACGAGGAGCGTCTCAACGCACATCAGAAGGTCGATATGCCCGTCGTCTTCTTCGTCGACCCGGCGTTAGCCAGCGATCCCGATACGCGTGATGTCGATACCATTACGCTGTCATATACGTTCTTTCGCTCTGTCAAGCCGGAGAATGCCAAAGATCTTTCGCGCTTCGTTGCCAGTGCCGAACCTGACCCAGTTCGCGGGCAGGTGCTCTTCAGCGAAAGGTGCGCTTCGTGCCATGCACTTGGCGCCAACAAGATAGGACCGATGCTTGGCGGTGTGTTTGAACGGAAGGCCGGCTCAGCTGCCGGTTATAAGTATTCGCCTGCGCTGGCCAATACCGGTCTTAGCTGGTCCGCTGACAATCTCGATCGCTGGCTGACCGATCCTCGCAAATTCATTGCTGGCGTGAGAATGCCAGCGCGCGTTGTAGATGCGGCGTCCCGGAGAGACATCATTGCCTACCTGGAAAAGGCAACCCGCGAGACGAGTGCCCGATCACAATCGAGATCGGTTGCGCAGGGTTCAACAGATCAGCATCGGAAAGAATGACGAGGGGTCGGATGACACAAAGATTTTGGACGGGGCGCCGTATCGCTTGGTTGGTTTTGCCGCTTGTTCTGGTGAGTGCGGCCGCTGTATGGCTTGCTTTCGATCCCGGATTCCGCCGACAGCAGACCGCGAATCTCTCGACAGGCGCGCCGAAAGACGAATTTGAACGTCGCGTGCATGACTATCTGATGGCTCACCCTGACGTTATCATGCAGTCCGTCAATCAACTTGAGGCGCATCAACGCGCCAAAGACGAGACCGAAGTTCAGGCGATTGTCAAAAGCCGCGCAGACGAGATTTTTCGTGATGCGGCCACCCCGGTGAGCGGGAATGTAGATGGGGACATCACTCTTGTGGAATTCTTTGACTATAACTGCCCCTATTGTCGCCAAGTCGCGTCAGTCGTGACCAAGGCCGAGGAATCCGATCCAAAACTGCGCGTGGCTTACAAGGAGTTCCCGATTCTGGGGCCAAACTCGATCGTTGCTGCCAAAGCGGCACTCGCGGCCAACAAACAAGGCAAGTATGTTGCGTTCCATAGGGCGCTCTATGAAGTGCACGGCGCGGTTGATTCAGGAAAGGTCAAGGAGGTCGCAGCCGCGGTGGGACTGGATATGGATCGTCTCAACGCCGACATGAAAGACCCTGCAATCGAGGCGTTGATTGCCAAGAACTTTGCATTGGCTCAGGCGCTCCGCATCAACGGCACGCCAGGCTTTGTTGTAGGTGATCAGATTCTGCGCGGTGCGACCGATCTGAAGACCCTACAGACGATGATTCGTACAGCGCGAGAGCATCGGCAATGACGAGGACGAACCCCCGCGGTTTTGACAAGTGATGGAAAGTTCGGTTGCTGCGACATCGGCCGTCTTTATCGCGGGCGTCATTTCGTTCTTGTCGCCTTGCGTTCTGCCGCTCGTACCGGGTTACGTGTCATACATTGCCGGGCAGTCGATGCCGGATTCGAGCACGTCACGAGCGCTGGCCGTGCGAGTGCGCGCGCTTGCACTGAGTGCCTGCTTTGTGCTGGGATTCGCGACGATCTTCGTAATCCTGGGTGCGAGTGCGACGGCTCTCGGCCAAGCGCTCATCTCTTATCGCTATGAGCTGAATCTGATCGGCGGGTTGGTCGTGATTGGCTTTGGCCTTTTTGCGACCGGACTGCTGCGTCCTTTCTGGCTTCAGCGTGATTTCAGGTTTGATATTGTGCTTCCGGGCGGCCGCCCGGTCGCCGCCTATCTCCTAGGAATGGCATTCGCGTTTGGCTGGACTCCCTGCATTGGTCCCGTGCTTGGCGCGATCCTCACGGTAAGTGCAGCCTCGGCCACGGTTGCCGAAGGGGTGAAGCTTCTTGCTGTGTATTCGCTCGGGCTTGGTCTGCCATTTTTATTGGTGGCCCTGTTTACGGGCGGACTTTTGGCGAAACTCAAGTCGATCGGCCGTGTCGGGCGGATTCTTCAGATTGTTGCTGGCGGCATCATGATCCTCATGGGCGTGGCGATTATAACCGGCCAGCTTTCGACGTTTTCATTCTGGCTGTTGGAAACCTTTCCGCTGTTGTCCACCATAGGATGAGCGACAAGTTTTCAACAGGGTCGCGATGCTTCGAGTTGTTTGATCTTGCCAAGGTTGCAAGCCGACTGGGTCGGTATCGTTGACGGAATTGTGCATCGCACTCGCGTCCGGCCTTGCCACCTCGTCAACGCCAATTCTGTGGCGCTCAGCCGAGCGTTTTTGCTATCCTATCGATATGGAAGCCATCGTACGTTCGTTGTCCTTGCTGTTGCTAGCCATGGCATTGATGCTGCCTACGGTCGGGCAGACGAGTGCGCGCCCAGAAGCCCCGATTGTGACCCAAGCCACCCTTGTTCAATCTGCAATTCCTCGTCAAGCAAGTCGCATGTCGATGAAATGCGGCCGATGCTTCGGAAAGGCTTGCGACGCGTGTGCAGTTGCTTGCGGTACCGGTTGCAGTACGGCAAGTGCCCTCGCTCCACTTGTGATTGTTCTGGCATTGGTCAGCCTCCCGGCAGCAACGCCATCCGTTTTCGAAGCCGCTCTCGATCACGGCCGCGCACCTGATCCACCTCCGCCGAGACTTATCGTCATCAGTTGAGATGGCCGCACCCGCGGGCATCGCAGGTTCGTGCGCATCAGGTCAACATCAAGCCTGAAGGCGTCCTCGAACAATTCATTTCGGCGGTTAATCGTTCGGATTGCTGGCGGACGATAATCTCAATGCGCGGCGCCTGAGATCAGCAGTCAACAGCCGAACCGTTATCCCATTGGTTGGCATTGCGACAACGCAATGACCGGGAGGACGAAATGATAACCTCACAAACTTTGGCCGTACTGGGAAGCCTTGTCGTTTTGCTTCCCGTTGCATTTACTGCGTTACCCTCGGGCTTCAATCCGCATTCAGCAGGCCAGCGCGACGATGCATGGCATAGCGGCTCTGAGATCGACCATCATCAGATCGTCGATGCAAGCTTGGCGCCTTATTCGGCGATCGGAAAATTCAAAGGAACAATGACGTGTACAGCAGCGATCGTGCTCAATCCAAGGATCATCATTACGGCAGGTCATTGCGTCACTGAAAGAGACGGCACGACAAGAAAATCCAATTTTTCGTTCCATCTGGCCTATCAAGCGGGAGCTGATCTTGGACCCTTCCAGGCAACAGTCTGGGCCGTCGGATCGAAGCAGAGCCTTACGCACGAATCTGTCCGGGATGCTTCGAGAGATTGGGCTATACTTGTTCTTAATCGCGCGCCTACAGACGTCCAGCCGCTTCTTCTGAGCCATCGTTCGTTGAGGACCGAAGAGTTGTCTGAACGGCAAATCCTCTTGCCGGCGTATTCGAACGATATCGGCAACGCCGAAGTCCTTAGCGTCGATCCGGTCTGCAGTGTTCGCGATCTGGTATGGGATACACTCCTTCACACCTGTGTGGCGCGGCCTGGTTCTTCTGGAGCCCCGCTACTGCTGCGAGACGGGTCAGGTTACGCCCTCATCGGCATCCACACCGCTTCGATCTTTGCGAGTGACGCGGAAGGCCACGTTGGAAAATTTGTCGGCAATCAGGCCGTCGGTTCCGGGATGTTTTCGGAAGCGGCGCTCGCACTCTCCAGGCGGCTGGACAACGGTCCTGTCCAAACTGTTAACTCCGGAGATTACTGATCGCTGCGATGCGGATTCAATATGGCTATCAGCGCGAGAAGGGAAGGCCATGACAACCGACCAGCTGATTGAGTTACTCGCCGCAGACCTCACGCCGGTGGGGCGCCGGCGCATCATGTGGACGATGATCCTCGCCGTCGCGCTCGGCGCAGCGGCAGCTTTCGGTGCGATGGTCCTGCTTTTTAATCCTCGCCTTGAATTTCCGAGTGGAAGAACCCTGGACACCCTGTTGATCAAGATCTTCTTTGCGTCAGGCGTTGCTGCAACCGCGGCGGTATTCTTGCCACAGCTAACACGTCCTGAAGCGCAGATGCACAGTCTTCCCAAGCTCGTCTTCATTCCGTTCGCTGCGGTCGCGGTATCGGCGACCGTGGCTCTCGCTTCGTCTCATTGGTCTGGCTGGGCCGGCATGATCGTCGGGCGGGATTGGTCGATATGTCTTGTCGCGATTCCAGTGCTCGCGGTCTTACCTTTCGCGTGCATTATCTGGGGCCTGCGCGTGGGGGCGTCGACCGATCCAACGCGCGCCGGCGAAATCGCCGGTCTCGTGGCAGGCGGCCTTGCCGCATTGGCGTGCGCCTTCCCTTGTGTGGATGGGGCGCTTCCATCGATCGCACTTTGGTACAGCTTCCCGATCGTCATCTGTGCCGTCGTGGGGAGCAAGCTCGGCCCGGGCCTGCTGCAGTGGTGATTTGCTTGATGTCGGCGTCGTACGTCTTGGTCGACGAACAGTTGCTATGCTGCGCCACACGGACAGGTCCGTTGGCGGCCCGTACACCAACTTAACGCCGGCGGAGACGAACGGTGATCAAGTCATCTATCAAGCAAGGTTCGCCAGGACTATTAGTCCGGTACCGATTTTGGGTTGCTAAACTGTTTTATAATCTTTCGTTTGCCATCTTGGCTCGCGATGCAAGCTGGCAGGAAGAACTCGTCGCTTCTCTTAAGCCCAAGGCAGGTGATCGGATACTCAATTTTGGGCCGCACAGTTCCTCCACGGCGATTTCGCTCGCGCTTCGATATCCCGAAGCAACTTTCGTCATTGTGGACCCAAACTCAAAGGCTGCCGAAAGGATGCGGCTTAGTGCTGCTCGGAAGCAGCTCGGGAACATTACTGTTGTTCACGCTTCTCTTCTGGGCAAGCTTCCGCTGAACGCAGGTTCGTTCGACGCGGTTATTTGTACGCTTGCGCTCCATGACAGTCCTCCGGAGGAGAAGCTCGGCATTATTAAAGAGATGGGCCGGGTTCTACGGCATGGTGGGACGTTACGAGCAGTCGATTTCGACAAGCCGGAAAATGCTAAAGAACGGCGGATTCTCGAGCTAGCGGCACGCATCTCAGGAGCCGCTGCGGTAACGCCACACTTCGACGGTAGTTGGGTTGATTTTCTAGCGAAAGCTGGCCTCGCAGGCGCGTCACGGATGTCATCTCATTCATTCGAGTCAGGACGGATTTCGATCGTGAAGGCACGAAAGCGCTAATTTATGGGGTGGCCGAGGAACGAGCCGCCGTGTCCAGCCAATATGCCAACGCTGCGCGCCGCAACTCGTCCTGTCTGGGAAAGCAAGCCTGAACGGCGCTGGTTCGGTGGCACGCAAGTTGGTAACGCTTACGAGGCATCTCTTGGAAAAATCCGCTGCTGCAACTGAACCACGTTTTTGGGCTGGCTAGCCGAAATATATATGGTCGGCAGTTCTGAGAGGCTGGGCACCTTCAATGGCGCTGGCAAAAGGGAAGGTGGGCGACGTGTTGGGTCGATGACCTGGTTCGCTTCGTCGGATTGGTTCAAGGCGCAGGAATTGACGGAACTAAATGATTTCGCAAGGGTTTTTGATGCAAAATCTCGTCATTGGCGATTTTGTGAAGGGGCTGGATACTTCCCAAGTCTGCAAATCTCTGCAATAAGAGCATCATGAAACTCCGCAGACTCGCCAGCCGTTTTTTTGCGATCTTCGTGATCGTAGGACTCGTTTGGCACCCGCTGATGACTCAGGCAGTTGCGAAGCAACTGCCTATGAGTTCCGCTCGGATGACCAGCGTATCTGCGATGTCGGTCGATATGGCTTGCTGCCAGTCCGAAAAGCAAAACAATAATGGCTGTAAGGAATGTCCGCTTGCGATGTGCACGCTTATCTTCGCTCAGCCGGAACGTACCTCCGCCGACGGTATTCAGATCTCTTTACGGCCCGGCAGATTATTCATTGCCCCCGATGACTTGATCGCTGATGGGCTCATCGGCGATCCTCCGGATCATCCTCCCCGAACCTGACCTGATCGGCGTCGATACGCTATCTGTTATTTGCTTGGCCTCAATGCCGGGCAGATAAAACCATGCCGCTATTTGCGGCCCGTCAGGACATCGAGGAATTTCGAAAATGAAGCGTTTCAATAACGCGCGCGCCTTTCAGGCCGTGCTCATTAGCCTTGCCATGGCCGGCTCGGTCACACTCGCGCGCGCCGATATCAAGGACTACGAATTCCAACTCGTCGATCAAACCGTCAAGAAGGGCGACGCGATCATCTCCGTACGGTTGGTGCGCAAGCGGGACGGGAAGCCCGTTCCGAACGCCGTGATCTTTGCGACTCGCTTGGACATGGCTCCGGACGGCATGGCAGAGATGGCGACCAAGATCGCGCCGATGCCGGGCACCGAATCTGGCGTCTATCGGTTCAAAGCCGCTGTCACGATGCAGGGCCGGTGGCAACTTTCCATAGGTGCCAAGGTGCAGGGTGAGACCGGCACCGTCGAGAACAAGCTCGTCATCTTGGTGCAGCAATGACCCGCGCCGCCTTTGTCAGCGCCGCCGCAGCCGCATTGATCGTGGCGCTTGGAGGCGGATTCGTCATTGGCCGCATGCCAGTTCGGCTGAGTGAACCATCAGGCATCGCCATCATTGCGCCGGCAGCCGCGCGGACAACCGGCGCGCCGATCTACTACCAGGACCCCGATGGAAAGCCTTCGTATTCGCTGACGCCCAAGAAGACCGAAGACGGTCGGGACTACCATTCCGTTCCGGCAGATGCGGATATCAGTTTTGACGAAGCTGAAGCGTCAGACGCACGGGAGACCAAATCCGCCGAGGCCAAGTCCGAGCGGAAGATCAAATACTACCGCAACCCGATGGGACTTCCGGACACGTCGCCGACGCCAAAGAAGGACTCGATGGGGATGGACTACATCGCTGTCTATGAGGGCGACGACACCGACGATGGCTCGGTCAAGCTGTCGCCCGGCAAGATTCAGCGCACTGGGGTTCAGTCTGAGCCAACTACTCGCCGCGTGATCCGGACATTGATCCGCGCACCCGGCACCATCCAGCTCGACGAGCGCCGCGTCTCGGTTATTTCCATGCGGGCCGAGAGTTGGGTGCAGAAGGTCGCCAACGTGACCACCGGTACGCAGGTCAGCAAAGGCCAGCCGCTGATGGAGATCTACAGCCCGGCGGTCGCCTCCGCGGCTGCCGAGTACATTTCAACGATCAATTCGCCGGCGATCGGGGGCGTTGAGCGATATGGACGCGGCTCGCGGCAGCGGCTGATGAATCTCGACGTTCCGGACAAGGCGATTGTCGCGATGGAGAAGAGCCGCACGGTGCCGATCTCGATCGAATGGTCGGCACCGAGCGACGGCATCGTACTGGAACGCAACGCCATTGAGGGCATGCGGGCGCAGCCGGGCGATGTCCTGTTCCGAGTCGCCGATACCTCGGTTGTATGGGCCATGGTCGATGTAGCGGAACGCGATCTCGGCGTCTTGGCGGTCGGTCAATCGGTTAGGGTGAAAGCCCGAAGCTTTCCCGGCCGTACATTTTCCGGAGCAGTCGGCGTGATCTATCCGCAAGTGAATAAAGAAACCCGCACCGCACGGGTGCGGGTCGAACTGCCCAATCCGGACGGCATTCTGCTTCCCGATATGTACGTCGACGCTGAGATCGACACCGGAAAGCCCGAACCGGTGCTGTCCATTCCGGAGAGCGCGGTTCTCGATACCGGCGCCCGGCAATCGGTGCTCGTCGACAAGGGGCAGGGAAGATTCGAACCGCGCGAGGTGAAGTTGGGCCATCGTGGAGGTGACTATGTCGAAGTCAGTGAGGGGCTCGCTGAAGGTGACCCCGTGGTTGTCTCCGCCAACTTCCTGATCGACGCTGAAAGCAATCTGAAGGCCGCATTGAAGGGCTTCTCGGAAGCGGGAGGCCAGCCATGATCGCCCGACTGATCGCCTGGTCGGCCCGCAATCTGCTGCTGGTGCTATTCGGCGCCGGATTCGCGGCTGCCGCGGGCATTTATGCGCTGGTCCATCTGCCGCTCGACGCGATTCCGGACCTCTCCGATACGCAAGTCATCGTCTACACCGAGTATCCCGGCCAGGCACCGCAGGTGGTCGAGGATCAGGTGACTTATCCGCTCGCGACGGCGATGCTGACTGTGCCGAAGTCCAAAGTGGTCCGTGGCTTCTCGTTCTTCGGCGTGTCGTTCGTCTACGTGATTTTCGAAGACGGCACCGACATCTACTGGGCGCGTTCGCGCGTGCTGGAATTTCTCAACGGCGCGGCGTCACGCTTACCATCGGGCGTGACGCCCACCATCGGGCCGGACGCGACGGGCGTTGGTTGGGTTTACCAATACGCGGTGATGTCGAAGGAATTGAACCTCGCCGATACGCGCGCCATCCAGGATTGGAATCTGAAATTCGCCTTGGCGAAGGCTGAAGGCGTGGCCGAGGTCGCCAGCGTCGGTGGCTTCGTCAAGCAATACAATGTTGTTCTCGATCCGCAGCGGATGCGTGATCTCGGCATCACCATGCAGAAGATGCGCGACGCGATCCGCGCCAGCAATGCCGACGTCGGCGGCCGCACCGTCGAGTTGTCGGAGTTCGAATATGTCATCCGCGGCAAGGGCTATCTGAAAGACATCAACGACCTTGGCAACATCGTCCTGAAGACGAACAATGGCACGCCGGTGCTGCTCAAGGACGTCGCCCGCGTTGAACTTGGTCCAGACGAACGCCGCGGCATCACCGAACTGAACGGCGAGGGAGAGGTCACGAGCGGCATCGTCCTGCAGCGCTTCGGCGTCAACGCCCTCGACGTCATCAACAACGTCAAGAAGCGCTTTCAGGAGATCGCCAGCAGCCTGCCGAAATCGGTCGAGATCGTCCCGGTCTACGATCGATCCACCTTGATCAACAGAGCCATCGATACCCTCAAGCACACGTTGTTCGAGGAAAGCATCGTCGTCGCGCTGGTCTGCATCATATTCCTGCTGCATGTCAGGAGCGCTCTGGTGGCGATCCTGATGCTGCCGGTCGGCGTGCTGATGGCGTTCGGTGCGATGAAGCTGCTGGGTCTTGGTTCAAACATCATGAGTCTCGGCGGCATCGCGATCGCGATCGGGGCCATGGTGGACGCCGCCATCGTCATGATCGAGAACGCCCACAAGCATCTGGAACGGGGTGAGCCGGGGCGTTCGCGGATCGGCATCCTGATCGACGCGGCCACCGAAGTCGGTCCCGCACTGTTCTTCAGCCTGTTGATCATTACCGTCTCGTTCATGCCGATCTTCACGCTGGAATCGCAGGAGGGGCGTCTGTTCAGTCCGCTTGCCTTCACCAAGACGTTTGCGATGGCGGCAGCCGCGCTTTTGTCGGTCACGCTGGTGCCAGCGCTGATGGTGATTTTCGTCCGGGGCCAGATCGTTCCGGAGCACAAGAATCCGATCAATCGGTTCCTGATCTGGATTTATCGGCCAGTGATCAAGGGCGTATTGCGCGCCAAGACGCTGGTGGTCCTGCTCGCCGTTGCCGTGCTTGCAGCCACCGTTTGGCCCGCAAGGCAGCTTGGCACCGAGTTCATGCCCAACCTCAACGAAGGCACGTTGCTCTACATGCCGACCACCTTGCCCGGCATCTCGGTTACGAAAGCGGCCGAACTGCTGCAGACCCAGGACCGGATCATCCGGTCGTTTCCGGAAGTGGCCTCGGTATTCGGCAAGGCCGGACGGGCTTCCACGGCAACCGACCCGGCCCCTTCAGAAATGTTCGAGACCGTGATCAACCTCAAGCCCACGGAGCAATGGCGGTCGGGCGTGACGGTTGACAGCCTCACAGCGGAGATGGACAAGGCGTTGCAGTTCCCGGGCGTCTCCAATGCCTGGACCATGCCAATCAAGGCCCGTATCGACATGCTGTCGACCGGAATCCGGACACCGGTCGGCGTCAAGGTGATCGGCCCCGATCTGGCTGGGATCGACAAGCTGGCGAAACAGGTCGAGCGGGTTCTAAAGGCGGTGCCGGGCACATCGTCGGCTTATGCCGAGCGCGGTATCGGCGGATACTATCTCGACATAACGCCCAACCGGATGGCGCTGGCGCGTTACGGCATCATGATTCAGGATGTCCAGGAGGTGATCGCCACCGCGCTGGGCGGTCAGACGGTGACCACGACCGTTGAGGGCCGCCAGCGCTTCACCGTCAATATGCGGTATCCCCGGGACCTCCGTGACAATCCTCGAAAGATCGCGTCCGACGTCCTGGTGCCGATGCCGCAGGGTGGTGCCGTCCCGCTCGGCGAGGTCGCCAAGATCACGCTGGATCGCGGGCCGACCTCGATCCGGACGGAGAATGGGCAACTCGCGACGTATGTTTACGTCGACATTCGCGACCGCGATCTCGGCGGCTATGTCACCGATGCGCAGAAGGCAGTCCAGGCCAGCATCGCGTTTCCACCGGGCTATTACGTGGTCTGGAGCGGCCAGTACGAATATCTCGAGCGTGCCACCGCGCGGTTGAAAATCGTAGTGCCGGTGACGCTGCTGATCATCTTCCTGCTGCTGTACCTCAACTTCCGCTCCATCACCGAAACCATGATTGTGATGCTGTCGCTGCCGTTCGCGCTGGTTGGCGGCCTGTGGCTGATGTGGTTGTTGAACTTCAACCTGTCCGTCGCCGTTGCCGTCGGTTTCATCGCGCTGGCAGGCGTCGCCGCCGAAACCGGGGTGGTGATGCTGATCTATCTCAATCAGGCCTTTGATGAGGTCAAACTGCGATGCACGCTCAAGGGCCGGAAGGTTACGCGTCGACACCTCTATGACGCGATCATGGAAGGCGCGGTCGAGCGGGTGCGGCCGAAGATGATGACGGTCGTTGCTATCATGGCGGGCCTGCTGCCGATCATGTGGAGCACCGGTACCGGTTCCGAAATCATGCAGCGGATCGCGGTGCCGATGATCGGCGGCATGATCTCGTCGACGTTGCTGACGCTGATCGTGATCCCGGCGATCTTCGGCTTGGTCAAGGGATTCAGACTTCCGAACGGCGGCAGCGGCGGCGATCCATCTGTAATGCCTTCGGCTCCTGCAAAGAGACTACCGCAGCATATTCCGGAACCAGCCAAATGAGGTGAGCCATGATGAACGGAATGATGATGCCCGGGATGATGTGGGGCGTGGCGCTGGTCGGGCTGCTGGTCATCGTCGTTCTGATCCTGACCGCGGCTGCGCTCGTCAAGTATCTGTTGTCCGGATACAAAGGAGACCGATCATGAGAGAATTCGGGATCGCGGCACTGCTCGCTGTCGCATTGCTGACGCCGGCTCTCGCCGAGCAGGGCGATGCCGCACGCGGTCAGCGCGACTTCAGAGCCTGCGCGCCGTGCCACTCGCTCGAACCCGGCCGCAATATCACTGGGCCAAGTCTGGCTGACCTCTGGGGACGGAAAGCCGGGTCGCTGCCGGGTTTCGATCGCTATTCCGATGCGCTCAAATCGTCGGGAATTATCTGGGACGATCGTGCGCTCGACGGATGGTTGACCGACCCAAAGCGGATGGTGCCCGACAACGACATGCCGTTCGACGGCATCAGGGACTCCGGCACCCGCGCGGACCTGTTGGCGTTCCTCAGGGAGGCCACCAAGCCAGGAGCGGCACCCACGCAATCCGCGCAGATGCAGATGAAGGGCAGGGGCGGAATGATGGGCGGAGGCCGCGACCCAAATCTGAAGAAGATCGAGCCCGCCAAGCAGGTAAAGGCGATCACCTATTGCCGTGATACTTATCGGGTTGCTACCGCCGACGGAAAGACGCGTGCGTTCTGGGAACGCAATCTTCGCTTCATGACCGATTCAAGCAACGACGGGCCAGAGAAAGGTGCGCCCGCGATTATGCCTGCGGGAATGATGGGGGATCGTGCGGCGGTGATCTTCGCAGCACCTGATGAGATCGGAAGGTTCATCCAAAAAAAATGCTAGAGTCCGGCGCGCGACTTCTCCTCCCCTGCAATTTGGCGGTAGGATCAGACTTGCAAAAGGAGGGCTTTAGAGGGCTATGGAGTAGATATAGTTCGCATCATCGCCTGAGAGACGGCGCGCCAAACCGCCGATTGCCCTCCACAGCACGCTATAGCCGCCGTTTCCCGCCGAAACTACGCACAGGCAAAGAGCGGGGAATGACCAACGGGCAAAAAAGCGTAAAAACGGCGGCATCTCGCGGCGAGAGAAGTTCGAATCACTTCCGGTCGATTGGTGGATTTTGACCCCCCGCAGACGCCGCATATGAGGCGTGAAGCATCTGAGCTTTAAGTCCGATGAGTACACCACTGAAGGTTTTACCTTGGTCCGAGCGGAATCGCCGCTCGGACCATTCTTCTTAACTCTAGAGATCTGTGCCGGTCTGGTTCGCGTAGACCTCGGGTCCAAGATCATAGCGCTTCGTCGAGCTTGAGCCGCTGTGCGAGCTTCTCCACTGTTTCCTTGCGCTCGCTGTAACGATCCGTGAGATATCCGGATACGCCCCGCGTCAGCAGCGTGAACTTCATAAGCTCTTCCATGACGTCGACGATCCGGTCGTAGTAGGGTGACGGTTTCATTAGTCCCGCGTCGTCGAATTGTTCATAAGCCTTGGCGACCGATGACTGGTTGGGGATCGTGATCATGCGCATCCATCGGCCGAGGACACGAAGTTGGTTGATGGCGTTGAACGATTGAGAACCGCCGCAGACCTGCATGACGGCCAGCGTTTTGCCTTGCGTTGGCCGTACTGCGCCGAGCGACAATGGAATCCAGTCAATCTGCGCCTTCATGATACCGGTCATCGCACCGTGGCGCTCCGGACTGCACCAGACCTGGCCTTCCGACCACGCCGACAGTTCGCGAAGTTCCTGAACCTTCTCGTGTGTCGCCGGAGCGTCGTCCGGAAGGGGGAGGCCGGACGGATCGAAAATCCTGGTTTCCGCACCGAAGGTTTGCAGGAGACGCGCGGCTTCCACCGTGGCGAAGCGACTGAACGAACGTTCGCGCAATGACCCGTACAGCAGAAGAATCCTCGGCCGATGGGTTGGCATTGGGCGATGCAGTGATCCGGGATCGGGATGGACGAAGGCTTCGTCGTTGATGTTTGGCAAATCTTGCATTTCAGTTCGCATTGATGATTTCACCGTCTTCCTTCACGAACCGTCCGATATGCGGGTTCGGAAGAATGGACAGCACATCTTCCGAAGGACGGCAGAGTTTGACGCCCTTGGATGTCACGACGACCGGGCGGTTGATCAGGATCGGATGAGCAGTCATGAAGTCGATCAAATCGTCGTCGCTCCACTTGGAATCCGCCAGACCGAGCGCGTCGTAAGGCGTTCCTTTTGCCGAAGCAGATCGCGAGGGCGTATGCCCATGCGGGCGATCAATTCAACCAGCTTCTCGCGCGACGGCGGTTGTTCCAGATACTCAATCACTTCCGGTTCGACGCCGCTTTGGCGGATCATCGCCAAGGTGTTGCGGGACGTTCCGCAATCCGGATTGTGGTAGATGGTGACGCTCATGAGCGAACCTCAGCGCTTTTGGTTTTTTCGGGTTGGCGCGATTCGTACCAACCGCGAGACATCCGCACGATCTTCACGACCGAAAGCATCACGGGCACTTCGACGAGCACGCCAACGACCGTGGCAAGGGCCGCTCCGGAATTCACCCCGAACAGGCTGATGGCCGCCGCCACGGCGAGTTCGAAGAAATTGCTGGCGCCGATCAGCGCGGCGGGTGCGGCCACGCACCACGCCACGCCGAAATGCCGACCGAGCAAATAGGCGAGACCCGCATTGAAGTAGACTTGAATCAGGATCGGGATTGCGAGAATGACGATGACGGCGGGCTGCGCGACAATCTGTTCGCCCTGGAATGCAAACAGCAGGATCAGGGTGGCGAGGAGGGCAATCAGGGATAGCGGCTCGAGCCGACTTAGGGTCCGGGTGAATGCGGCCGAACCGATGTTGAGCAAGGCGCGACGCCATACCTGCGCGATGACGACCGGAACCACTATGTAGAGGACAACGGACAGCAACAGTGTTTCCCATGGCACGGTGATGGAAGCCACGCCGAGGAGCAGGCCGACCAGTGGCGCGAACAGGAACACCATCAGCACGTCATTGAGCGCCACTTGGCCCAGCGTGTAGTGGGGTTCGCCGCCCACGAGATTGGACCAGACGAAGACCATCGCCGTGCAGGGCGCTGCCGCCAGCAAGATCAAACCGGCGATGTAGGACTGGATTTGGTCAGCCGGGAGCATCGGCGCAAACACATGACCGATCAACAGCGTCCCCAGCAATGCCATCGAGAATGGTTTGACCGCCCAGTTGATGAAGAGGGTCACGCCGACGCCGCGCGCGTGCTCCGTGACTTTCCCCATGGCGGCGAAGTCGATCTTCAGCAACATCGGGATGATCATGAGCCAGATCAGCACCGCGATCGGCAGGTTGACCTTCGCGATTTCAGCGCCTGAAACCGCGGCAAAGAAACCTGGCACCAGTTGGCCGAGGCCGATGCCCACGACGATGCAAAGGGCGACCCATAGAGACAGATATCGTTCGAACGTATTCATGATCAGGCCACCTGAGGTCGGTCCGACGTCGAGCCCTCGGAGTTTCCGATGTCATGAAGTTTGGTGCCGAGCGCCATTCTGTCGATCGAAGCAAGCCGAAGAGCGGTGAATAGCGAAATGCGATTCTTCATGTAGCGAAGTGCGGCAACGAACGCGGCTTCCTTCTGGATGTCGATTCCTTCCACGGCCGCGGGGTCTTCGATGCCCCAATGCGCCGTCATCGGCTGCCCCGGCCAGACAGGGCAACTTTCCCCGGCGGCGCCGTCGCAAACCGTAAAGACGAAGTCCATCACGGGCGCATCCGGAGCGGCGAATTCTTGCCAGCTCTTCGAACGCAAACCGTCCGTGGGATAGTCGAGGCTGGCCAGTACGCGCAATGCAACCGGATTGACCGCTCCCTTCGGTTGGCTACCTGCGGAGAATGAGCGGAAGCGGTCGCTTCCGTCCTTGCGCAGGATGGATTCGGCCAGAATTGAGCGGGCGGAATTGCCCGTGCAGAGAAACAGGACGTTATAGACGCGGTCAGGCACGAGATTTCTCCTTCTTCGGAGGCGGACAGCAAGGGACGAGACTTTCGAAAATGGGCGCGCAAATTTCCTGTCGACCGCCGCAGCAGTCCTGCAACAGGAAGACGGTGATCGCCTGGAAGGTTGTGAGGTTCGCCCGATACACGATCGAACGGCTGTGCCGCTCGGACGTCACGAGATCGGCCCGGGTCAGCACGGAGAGGTGGGCCGAAAGCGTGTTCTGCGGCACCTCAAGCAATCGCGCGAGATCGCCGGCGGCCAATCCATCGGGTTCATGTTGTACCAGGACCCGGAAGGCCTGGAGGCGGGTTTGCTGAGCGAGGGCGCCGAGCGCCAGAATGGCTTGTTCGATTTCCATATATCCAGACTTATGGAAATATTCGATTTTGTCAACCTGTTTCGAGGAAATCGGAGGTACTTATATTTCGAATATTCTAGAAATATGGTTTGACTCCAGAAAGCTTCCCGCTCAGTATTCTGGCATGAAACTCATCGACGCAGCATCGCGCCTCGAAGCCCTCGGCAATCCGACGAGGCTCCGGATTTATCGGACGCTCGTGCGGGCGGGGCAGTCCGGAATGCCCGTTGGCCGTTTGCAGGAAAAATTGAAGGTCGCTCCGTCCACCTTGTCCCATCACGTCAAGTCGCTGGTGAGCGTCGGCCTGATCCGGCAAGTCCGGGAAGGGACGACGCTCGTGTGTCATGCCGAGTACGACACGATGCGTGGGCTGGTGGATTTCCTCGTGGCTGAATGCTGTGCCGACGAAGCCACCGGATGTAACGAGACAAAGACCGCTGCCTAAGTCTTTCGGACCTTAAATTTCGGTCATTCTAGAAATATGGAGAATGGAAAATGACATCGAAAACCGTAGCCGTCATCGGCGGGGATCCCGTCGGTCTTGCCGCCGCCGCTCACTTGATGGAACGCGGCATGACACCGATCGTGCTGGAGGCTGGAGAGCGGACCGGTCACGCGGTCAGGCAGTGGCGGCACGTTCAACTGTTCTCGCCTTGGAAGTACAACATCGACGGCGCGGCGGCTCGCCTGCTGGCTTCAACGGGGTGGAATCCCCCGATCCGGAAGTCTATCCTACGGGCGGCGAGTTGCTCGACCACTATCTCGATCCCCTTGGGACCAAGACGCCGCTGAAGGATGTCATCCGGACATCCAGTCGCGTGACGGCGATCAGCCGCGTCGGATTCGACAAGGCAAAGACGAGAGGCCGTGAGAACGCGCCGTTCGAAATCCGGTTTCAGAACGGCAAGGGGCCTTAGGTCTTGCGGGCCGACGCCGTGATCGACGTGTCTGGAACGTGGTCGTCTCCCAATCCCGCGGGCGCGAACGGGCTTCCTGCAATCGGGGAACGGGACTGTGCAAGCCGGATCATCTATGGAATGCCTGACGTCTCCGGAAACGATCGGGAGCGGTACAAGGGCAAAACCGTTGCTGTGCTCGGCGCAGGCCATTCCGCCATCGGTACGTTGACCGATCTGGCGCGCCTTCGCGATGAGGCCCCGACAACGGAGGTCATCTGGCTTCTCCGCGGCACCGATCCGTCGAAAGCATTCGGCGGAGGTGCCAACGACAAGTTGGTCGCCCGTGGCGAATTGGGCGCGGTATTTGCTGGCCTCGTTGCCAACGGCAGGATCAAGGTGGAATGGTTTCGGCGTCACGCACGTTTCCGCGTTGGGAGAACGGTTACGCATCGGGGCAGGGTTAGCCTGCTGCGGCCGCCACGTCGTCGTCGATGAGTTGATCGTGGCGACGGGATTCCGGCCCGATCTCTCGTTTCTGGGCGAAATGCGGTTGCGCCTGGATTCCGCGATCGAGGCCCCGGTCGATCTAGCGCCCTTGATCGATCCAAACGAACACAGTTGCGGGACGGTGCGCCCCCGAACTCCGGCAGGATGAACCGGGGCTGTATCTCGCCGGCATGAAGTCCTATGGGCGGGCGCCGACGTTCCTGATGATCACGGGGTGTGAACATCTACCGCGCATCGTCGAGGCGTTCGGTGCCACACCGGGGCAGGCCGTCTTTGCGGGGATGATGATCGGTCCGGCCCAGGTCGCGGCGCATGTCCTTGAAGCGAGTACGCTTGGCAGATTCCATCCATTGCTTTCGACGCGGCTTGCCTGCATCACGCATCCGATCGATGCCTGCGTGATCGGGATATTCGGAGGGCCTGCGGCCGCGGCATTTGCTTTGCTTCACGGCGCAGGCAACGGCCTGCTCACGATCGCTCGGGGAACGTTGCCGCTGGCGATCTTCGGCCCCGAAAACTATGGCTATCGGCTTGGATTATTGGGCGCACCTTCGCGCGTTTGTCAGGCATTGGCTCCGTTGGGATTCAGCCTGCTGATTGATCCACTATGGGGAGGGGTTCTGGTTGTATTGTCGTTACTGAGTCTTGTCGCATTCGCTGCGCTGTTATTGGTGCCAAGGCATGCAACCAAGAACACCGTGGCCGAAGAGGCGAAAAGCTGATGGCATTGCGATCCCACCGTTAATAACATCGGCCGCTGTTAAGCAGGTTAGAAATTTGATTCGCATAATATAGATTATGGAACATAAGTAATTGAAATAGTTGAAGAAATAAGAGATTTCACAGCAATGGATAGGCACTCCTTATGGCAGAAACAAGTCGTCCATCCGACCTTGCTAGCTGCGACGTATGTCACACGAGGCGACCCTTCTGAAATCAACCCATCTCATCCTCCCCATTAGTAAGGGCGCAAAGGGTTCTCAAGCACCCGGCAGCCGCCCGATGCTAGCGGGATCGCCGCAAAGCACGTATCAATTTTACTCAATTTTATTCGGCGACCTGCATACGCCGCCGCTTGGAGATTCCCCTTGCAGTTCACGGTCATACCGTATTCGCGCAGTTCGCGCGTGGAGCGCGACATTGCCGGTGGCCGGCAATGTTTTCTCGTAACCGATAATTGGGACGACTATTCCTATAAAACGGCGTTCTCGCTTATCTATTTGGACGGCGATGGTACCCGTCATGACATCGGCGCTGTTAAGATTATGCAACGCAACATGCGCCACGGATACACCCAGGTCGAAGACGGCTTTGCCGCCCTCGGGCCGGAATATGCATCACTTGGACAAAGCCAAGAATATTACGAAAATCTAATTGCGGTCGATGAAGAGGATCGCATCGCGATTTTCGAAGCACTGCAGGACGTGGTCTGGAATGATGATATTTTCGCCGCCGTCCAGAACGAAACCGCGTTCGAGACGTCGTTGCTCCGGTCTGTTTCGGCACGAGAGTTGACCAAACTCAGAACCATTGCACACGAGCAGGCGATGCTGACGCCGTTCCATTTCCGGTACAAGTTTCCCGAATCGGACGATGCCGTCATCGAAGTTCAGGTGACCCCCGACGCGGTTCCGCCGACAAATATTCATGCCATTATCGGCCGCAACGGCGTCGGAAAAACAACACTTCTTCGTTCGATCAGTACCCTACTGCGGGTCGGGCGGAAACGATCGCTCGGACGCCTGACCTTCATCACCGACGACGATGAGCTCAATGGTGAGGAAGGCTTCGCAAACCTTGTCACCGTGGCCTTCAGCGCGTTCGATGAATTTGACCCCGCCATACCCAATGATGGGACCGCCACAGGCCTGCAATACGCCTATATTGGCCTGAAGAAGAACGTGCGCCTGAAGAGCGGTAGGCATGAGGCACGAAATAAGACGACAGCTGATCTGCGCACTGACTTTGTCGCGAGTACCCTCAAATGCCTGCGCAGCTCGCGAAAGCCGCGATGGCGGTCTGCCATGCGCATCCTGGAAAGCGATCCGCTTTTTGCCGCACTGCGATTAGAACGACTTGCCGACTTGCCGCAAGACGACTTCGAGAACACTGCAGTTCAATTGTTTGACGCGGCAAGCTCCGGCCACAAGATTGTGTTGCTCACCATGACGCGGTTAGTCGAGCTGGTCAGCGAGCGAACGCTGGTTCTGATCGACGAGCCGGAAGCCCATCTTCATCCCCCGCTCGCGGCATCGTTCGTCCGTGCGCTCTCGGGTCTATTGGCGCAACGCAACGGCGTGGCCATTCTGGCCACTCACTCACCCGTCATTGCTCAGGAAGTACCCAGCAATTGTGTGTCGCTGTTTTTCCGTGACGGAGCAAGCATTGGGATCGAGCGTCCAGAGGTCGAAACCTTTGCTGAGAATGTCGGGCTGCTGACACGCGAGATTTTTCGGGTTGAATTCACCGCAAGCGGATATCACGCGCTGATCTCGGACGTCGTTTCAAGATCAAACACTGTCGACCAGGCACTGGCGACCTTCGAGGACCATATAGGTGCCGAGGGCCGCGCACTAGTTCGCGCGCTCTGGGAGGAGCGCTGAGCCGTGATTGCGATTTCGTGTCCAACGGATGATGCAGAGGTGGTGTTTCGCGGATTGGCAGCGCGCACCCGAGACCCAAAACTTCGCAGTGCGCTTCTTGCCCTGTCCGAACGGATCGGGGAGCGCGCGACCGAATATCTGGAATTGGCGACTCGCACAGAACTCTTCCAGCTGATGGCTGAAGATCCCGACGGTGTCAGCAAGGAAGATCTTTCTAACGTCTATGATCGCGTTCTCGTCCGTGGCAAAGGGCGCCCGGTCTATGACCGCCTGCGGGCGGGCGCGAAGTATCGACGCTGCCCGCTCTGTGGCGCGCGGGACGTCAAAACGCTCGATCACTATCTGCCGCAATCAGGGTATCCCGAGTTTGCCGTCTTTCCAGCCAACCTGGTGCCGAGCTGTTCGGATTGTAACAAAGTCAAACAGGAACATGCGCCTCGCGCACACGCCGAACAGACATTTCATCCGTATTTTGACGACTGGAGTTCGCACCGGATTCTCCGAGCAACGATCGGTATTACCAACACCGTGCAGGTCAGTTTTTCCATCGACCCCGTCGCCGGAGTGCCGGCGGCGCGTATAGCCAGAGCGCGGCGACATTTTGAGCTGTTCGAACTCGGGTCATTGTACGCGGGGAGTGCCGCAGTCGAATTGGTCGAATGCAAGGACACGTTTCGGCGCAATTTTACCGGCGGTGCAGACATCCTTCGATCGGAACTAAAGCACACCGCGCGCAGCCGCCAGCGCGGCAATTTGAATGCGTGGCGCGCGGCGCTCTATTGGGGCCTTGCGGCAAGCGATGAGTTTTGCAACGGCGGGTTCAAGCTGATCGAGGAAAGCTGATTTACCTGAAAATAGGGTCGGTTCTCCTGGGACGCGCGATCAATCGTGGCGAGATCGTCGCTGCCCGCCTCACCCCGCGGATCGTGCTGCTTCCGACGGACCTTGCGCGCCATGAGATTCTGATGACGTTCGAGCCTCTGTCAGACAAAGCCATCAACGAGATCGTCGACGAAGTCTTCTTACCGCTGGTGGATTCGGGGACTTCTTCGTAGGTGATCAACGCGGGGATACGGCTGGCGCCGAGCAAGGTGTGGCGTGACCCAGGATTGGCGACCTGGGCTGTTCGCAACGAGAAGGGATGATGCGCATCTCGAGAAAATAAAGTCCGCACTTCTCGCACGTGTCGCGCCGGCGCGGCGTTCGTGCTCACTGGCAGGCACTTAGCAGATCAAAGGGTCAGATCGGTGGCGCGGCTCGTGATATAGGATACCGGAAGCCCGGGTAGACGAAGGACCGGCTGATCGTGTTGCAGTCCGCTTCCGAGAGCCCCTCCCGCCGTACGACCTCATACCACTTGCTTCGAACCTGCTCTTCCATGTCCGACACGATCTTTTCGGCCACGTCTTTTTCAAGCAGGAAGCGCATGCTTTGCGAGACAATGTTCTCGGCATTGGCATAGCGGCCCGCGTCGCCGCAGATCATGGCGAGATCGCGCCGCTCCTCACTGATCAAGGGTCCCGGCGTGAGATCGTAGGCTGGCGATAGGTTCCAGTCAGGAGTCATTGCCATGACCGCATGATTGCGCGGGTGATCGTCGGTGTTCGAAATCAATGCGTTGAAGCACATCCTGCGAAACAGTTCGGCAGCATCACCCCGGGGGTTGGCCGAAACTCGCCGCAGCTCTTCGACCAGCAGCACATAGGACCATCGATCGCGCGTGTCATGCCCCTCTTCGGCGCGAAGCAGCGTCAGACCGCTAAGCATGCGGGCGCGCAGATAACCACCGTCGGCCCGCTCGCGATCAAAGCGTTTGACCATGAGGACGTCACGACCGCCGACGACGATCACCTTGCTTTCCGCCGTCGTGATACCGCATGCCCGTGCGAGCATGAGCATGGCGTGTTCAGCGCGCGCGTTGTTCCATTTGTCGTCCTTCCTGTTGAACTTGGCGATCCATAGCCCATCGGTGTCCTCGACCACGGCCTTCGGCCGCGCACCGCCCATTGACGTGCCGACCAGCAGCAGTTCTTCGACCTGAGCGACTTCGGCGTCATCGGGGCGATCTTCTTCATCGACGATTGCATCGGCGATCTTCTGCAGCCGAGCGAGGCTGAGGGTCTTGTTGAAATCCCGCTTGGGCGCCGGAGGCTGCTGATTCAGTCCGAAGCCGAGGGCGCCCGCCCGATCATCAGGTGAGTGCAGCAGGTAATCCATCTCGTTGAGCTGGGCAGCACCGAGATGCCTTTCGATAAGGCGGCGGCCCCAGTAGTCCGGCCCTGCATCACGCAGCGCGCCGAACAAGCCTTTCATGCTGACGGTTCCATAGGTCTGATTAGCAAGCCTGAGTTCGATCGGATCGATCGGCACGGCCTCGGCGCGGGCGAGATAGGTGCGGCCATAGACCAGTCTGCCGATCGCAATGTCGCGCCTGTCTTTGGTAAGCTCAAACCGCGCCGCCGTAACCGGCGCGGTTTGACCGGGCAAAGTAACGTAGACGAAGCATTCTGTTGGCGTGACGTTAGAACTCATTGTCCAATCCCTTCGGGCTGCGGGCGTGGACACGATCCCCAATCAAGGCGAGGCGCTGGCCCTCTTCATCGAATCGCGGATCGGCTGCGTCACTGAAGCGGTCGACGAGGCCGTAGGCCCACAGCAGGCCCGCATAGACCCCGATCTGCGTCGAGATCTTGCCCTTCTCGGCATCCAGGATGGCACGACGGCCGGTCCCGATCTTGGCGGCAGTGGCCTCGACGGTCAGGTTGCGTCGCAGGCGTGCCGTGCGCAGATCGGCACCAAGCTTTTTCAAGGCTCGATCGACCTCGAAGGGCGGCGCCTGGACTAAGTTGTTCTTAGCGGTCATATGCTCTTAAGGGCTCCAAATCCCGGTTTTGAGGCTCTTAAGAGCATATAGGCAAAAACATCCTAACAGCAAGTGTATCGTGCTCTTGAGAGCACAATAAGACAGATTTGGTGCTCTTAAGAGCATACTATCGGTCTTTTGGGGAGGCCCGATCTGCGTGGTGGCTCACACACGATCGCACTCAACGCTGAAGTTCGCTGCACGCGGATGACCGGATTTTCACATCCCGCCTTCTTCCGCCGTGGCGAGACGGGCAGCCATATGTCTACTTGTCGTCATCTCCGAACAAACGATGCAGGCCTTCCAATGTTCTTGCGGCCTCAGTCACAGGCCCCGCCTCGGCTTGATGAGATTTCAAGACACCCATCATCGTATCGAAGACTTCATCCTGCCGTTCCCCGGCCAAGGCGAGAATATCGCAAAGGTCACAGCTTTCGCCAACCGGCGCGGGCGCCACGCCCAAGGACAGCTCCTTGCGGCTCGGCTTTGAAGCCGTCTGGCGTGGCGTCAGAACCAGCCGCGTAATTGGTCCGTTGGCGGTTTGCTCCGGCTTCCTCCCGGTCTTCGCTTTGGCGGTTTTTGGCGCGGGCGTTCGTTTGGCGGCCAACTTGCGCGCCGACGCCGGCGCCTCCTCGACCCTCTCTTCGACCGCGGCTGCGATCTCGGCAGAGGCCGGGCTGATCGCGCCGCCCAGCACCTCGTCCTGCCACTGCCGAAGTGCAGGAAGGGACGGAGGCGAGCCCTTCGCCTTTTCATAGAAGGCGCGATACGGCTTATCGAGATAGTGCCGGATCTTCGTGAGTTCGAACGAGCGCGAGTTCTTCACCATCAGGATTGACAGCCGCGCCGACATCTCCCGAAGTTCGAGCGGATTGCGGAGCGGCCGCGGCGTGTAGTGGGGCGCCCAGACGCGCGGCGCGAAGATACCCTGCCCCGGCCGCTGGATCGGCGTCTTGTAAACTTGCGTCGTCTCGCCCAGCATTTCGGAGACGAACTCCGATGTTTCGAGATCGTTGATCTGAATGAACAGCTTGATCTGCGAGCCCGACACCGTGGTGATGCGGGTGTTCCTACCATAGAGCTCGTCGAGTTGCGCGATGTCCTGCATGACGATGGCCATGCGGAAGCCGTAGCCAGCGCTGATCGTGATCTTCGAGATCAGCGAATCCATCCGCCCGACATGGTAGAATTCGTCGAGCATCAGCAGCACCTGATGCGGCTCGTCGTCGCCCGGAATCTTCACCATCATCAGATCGTGGATCTGCTGAAAAAGAATTCGGATCAGCGGCCGGAAAATCGACAGCTCCGCGATGGTGCAGCCGATGAAGATCGTCATCTGTTTGCGGCGCAGTTCGCGAATATCGAAGTCCGACGTCTCCGTTGCCGCCGAGATCAACCCATTGTTCCACAGCGACATCGCCATGTTGACATTGAAGACAGCGCTGTTGCGCGTCTCCGGCTCGAGCGCGATGTACTGGTTGAAGCTGTCGATGACCCAGGTCGGCAAATGCTGGCGTTCGGTCCGCACGATCGCACGCAGCACCGAGGAGATGTCCTTGCCGGTCGTCGTCATCCGCGCGACGGTGCGCATGTGTTGCGCGCCGGCAATCAAAGGCGACGACAGCACGTAGCCGATCAGCGCCGACAGCAAGAGACGGCCCGCGCCAGCCCAGGTGTCGTCCGCTTTCTCGGGAATCACGAACGAAGCCACCACCAAACAGTCGGTCGCCATGCGCTCGTCGCGCCGCACGAAATCCAGCGGATTATAGCGATGGGTGTCATTCGAGCCTGGCGAGAACATGAAGACCTTGTTGCCCATCGCTTGCCGATGATTGGCCAACGCGTCGAAATTCTCGCGCTTGGGATCGAAGAACACCGCCGATCCCCGCCAGGAGTAGCCGTTCGGGAGGACGAAGCCGGTGCCTTTGCCCGACCGCGAGGGCCCGACGACCAGGATATGAGCGGGTTCGTCGGAGCGGATCGTTGCCCCACTGAGCGTTCCGAGCACGATGCCCTGCCTGGCGGTGAGGCCCTGCTTGGCGGCCTCCATCACCGTGCCGAAGCGAGCGGCGCCATAAGGCATTTGCCGGCGGTTGATAAACGCAAAGAGCGCGCCAGCCAGGCCCAGCGTCACGACCGCCGCCGCGGCGTAGAGGCCGCGGATGAGCGCCTCGGTGCGGGTCGGCGCAAAGACAAGGCGGTCATAGAAATGACGCCAGGCGACAAGGAAAAAGTCGGCCGAGCGGTCGGCATTCTGCATCCGGAAGAGCGCCCAGCGGCTGGCGCCTTCGCTGGGAAATCGCGTCGGCGCCCAGCGCTGCGCCACGACCACCTCATAGGCCATGCTCCACAACAGCCAGAAGGCGAGGAGAAGAAGGATAGCGATGCCGATCCTATAGGCGACGACGCGTGCCATGGCGGCCTTTCCCCCCTGCCCGTTCCTGTCGCCACTCGGCAACCCGCGAGAAATAGACGGCCGAGGTGCCACGCCATCCGCCAACCTTGGTCTGCTGGATCACGATCGGCAGCACCGATTTGATGTATCCGACAATCTCGTCGCGCCGCAGCCCGAGGCCGGCCTGCATCACCATGAGCGCGAGCTGCTCAAACGCGCCCGCCGGGCTGTCGGCATGCACCGTGGTGATGCTGCCCGGATGGCCGGTGTTGATCGCGCGCAGAAACGAATAAGCCTCGGCGCCGCGAATCTCGCCGAGGAAGATGCGGTCGGGCCGCAGACGCATTGAGGCTTGCAGCAGCGTTTCAACCGTGACGCGCGCCTCGCCCTGATCGCCCTTGGAGGCGACAAGCGGCAGGTAGTTCTTCTGGATCGGGTTGACCTCCCGCGTGTCCTCGATGGTGATGATGCGCTCGTCGACCGGCACGTCCTTAAGGATCGCATTGAGGAACGTGGTCTTGCCCGAACTTGTCCCGCCCGAAAGAAGAATCGAGTAGCGGTTGACGACGGCAAGGCGGATGAACTCCTCGATCCGGCCGGAGTCGAGATGTTCGCACAGATGCCGATCAGTCTCCGACAGCGTGCCGTCGCTTGCCGTCGTCACCTTGTCGAACGATCCGAGCTTGCGATAATCATCGAGCCGCATCTCCTTGATGACCTGCTTGCGGATCGCGAAGGCGCCTCCGGCCGTCGTCGCCGGCGGCATCACGCCCTGAAACCGCTCCCCTGTCGGCAGCGCGGCCGAGAGCAGCGGGTGCTCCTCATTGACGCTCTGGCCCGAGTGTCCGGCGACGCGTTCGGCCAGGTGACGGATCGCATGCTCGGTCAGGCTTGGCACCTCGTGACGCTCCATCGCCGATTGTCCGAAGCGCTCGACCCACACTTCCCCAGGCCCGTTCGCGCAGATCTCAACGACCTGGTCGTCCTCGAGCCACGGCCGAACGGGATCGAGCGCGCGGTCAATGAAGACTGTCAGACTTCGTGCCAGCGCGTTCACGCTTGAGCTCCCTCAAGGCTTCCTTGACCGGATCGGGATAGAGCGCCGAGAAGTCGAGATCGCGCCGTACGAAGACGATGATCCGCGTGCCCTGGTCGAGGTAGATGGTCGGCGGAATGTTGATCGAGTTGCGCAGCGCCTCCTGGGCGATGTTGGTCAGTGTTTGCGATACGTTCTGCGCCGCAATCTGACGGGCCTGCAGCGACAACTGGTTCTGGTTCACGCCTGTCTGCGTCTGCGTCACCGCGCCCGTCACCGGGTCGGTCGTGGTGATGATCGTGCCGTTGCCATAGCCGTTGGTGTTCTGTCCGTAAGCGCTCAGGAACTGTGCCGCGCCGCCCACGATGGAGAGCATGATCGCCGAGCCAAACCGCTCGAGGTAGTGGTTATCGACAAAGCCGGCATTGCCGGCACGGCCGAGTTCGTCCGTGCCGTTCGATCCGAGCTGGACCGAGACGCCATCCGACCGCAGCATGCGCGTCCAGACGACAAATACGCGCGTCTGCCCTTGGGCGATCCCCGATTTGTATTCCCCGACAAGGCGGCTTCCAGCCGGGATCAGGACTCGCCGTCCATCGAACGACCAGACGTTCTCGGTCACGACCGCGCGCACCATGCCCGGCAGGTCGCTTTGAACGGCCGTCTCAAGCACGCCGCGAACCGTCGTGCCCTGCGCCACCAGCGCGTCGATCCGGTTGTTCTTGGTGGCGCGCGTGACCTCGACGCCGGCGGCCGACACCGACGCCAGAAAGCGACGATTGGGATCGTCCTCCGGGCCTGCGGCGGTCCTCGCGCTGTCATCCGGATTTGCAGCGTTCGCCGTCGCCGATGCATTGTCGGCGATTACCTGGGGCGCCCGCAGGCGCTCCCATTTCCGCCGCTCTTCCTCCTGGCGCTGACGTTCAAGCTCCGCGAGACGCCGCGCTTCGTCGTCGTTCGGTACAGCTGCGGCCAGCGGCGGTTCAGGCGGCGGCGGTGCCGGAAGCGCCAAGGGAGGAGCTACCGGAGGCGGCGGCAGGACCGGTTCGGCCGGCGCCGGCGGGATGACGATCGTTCCCTGGTTGGTTTGCGTCCGCCGCGCAGATAGCGAGGGAGCCGGAAACTGCGTAGTGGTGAATTCCTCCTTGTCAGGCGTCGTCAGCAGAGGCGAACGCCGCACCACGGAGCCGTAGATCATCCAGGCCGCCACCACGAGAGCGCCGATCGGCACCCCGTATTTCAGGAAACTGCCGAGCGCCGTGCGACCGCGCGCGACGGAGGTGGCGGCCGCGGCTTCAAGTTCAAACGAGCGATAGTCGTCGGGGCTGGGCATCGCGCGTCAACCTCCCAAAGCCGCGGTCGCTCCCGCGCGCTGCGGCGCGTAGGGCTCAAGTCCGTTCGGCTCATGCACGTTGGTCAGACGTCGGTTGAAGATGCAGGTCGACTCCTGACCGTTGCGCAACGTCCATTGCGGCGACACCTTGTCGACGATGACGTAAGGCCCTTCGGTCCGGAAATTGACGAGGCTTTCATTGCGCTCGGCATCGACGATGTAGATCGCCGGCGTCTCGCCCTGAAACCGAAACCAGGTCTTCGTCCCGTCGTCGAACACGGCGACCGGCTTGTTCACCGACGAGCCCTTGTAGCCGTAGTCGCTGTTGGCGTTGGCGATGTTCAGATCCTTGAGGTTCGGGTTGGCGGCGCGCTCCTTGGCTTCGGCCAGAAGCCGGGCGCTCGCCTCATCATCCGGAAACCGAAACCGCACCGCATAGATCTGCCCGCCGGGCGGCCGCGTGTTCGAGCGCAGCAGGAACGAATAGATACGCTTGTCGGTGACGACGTTGAGGTTCGATATCGCATTCTTGTCGACCGGCTTGACGAAGATGATGTCGCCTTTGCGGTTCGGCTCGACCTTCCACGCGATCGAGTCGCCGAGCGCCAGGGTTTCGATCTTCTCGTCCGGCTGCAGCTCGATCATCGTCGACGTGCCGTAGCTGGCGTCGATCGCGGTGACGTTGTCCTTATTGTAGACGACGTCGCGTACCCGCGCATCCACCCGTCCCGGTCGCGGCAACGCTTCCGGAAAGGCAGCGCCAGACGCGATGCACAGAATGAAAATGGAGGCGACGCAACATTTGATCATGGCTGCGCACCTGCAGTTCCCGGCGAGGGCGCCGTCTCCTGATCGCGGCGATACTCGAGCACCTGGAAGCCGAGCGGATTGTCAAACCGCCATTCATTGCGCATCGGTGCGGACGTATAGCGGAAGCGAACCAGCGACACCCAGTTGCGGGTGATGATGTTGGTCGGCGACTTCTCTTCGGTGGAAAAACGCGCCAGCGCGGTGCGATTGTTCGGGAACGTGACCGACTTGATGGTGACGGCGACCACGGTATTGGAACCGTAGACTTTCACGGGGTTACTGGGATTGGCCGGCGAGTAGATCTCGGTGAGCTCGCGCGCGGCGTCAGCGGTCGCGAGCAATTGCGCCAGATCGAAATTGTCCTTCAGGGCCTTCGGATCATAGGTCTCGCGCGCCTTGATGTAGCGCACGACGTTAAATGTCGTGATGGCCTCGTCCTGCGTCAGTGACCCCTCGGCCATGGGCCGCTTCACCTCGACGAAGCCGGTTGTCTTGTCGACCACGACCATGTAGGGCTCGTAGGTCTTGAGCGGCACCAGCAAAGCCAGGGTGCCGAGCGTGCCGACGGCCACGATGGTCATCACCGCAGCGACGATCCAGGCGAGCGCCCGCGAATTGCGGTTGCGGCGCGCGATATCCTGCTCCCACGTCAGGCCATCGGCGTAATAGCGCGGATCGACCCGTGCCGGCTCCGGGGCTGTCGTTTCGGTCATGGCCGCCCTCCCCCACTGGACGCCGGTGGGACGCCGGGATTGCGAAGCTGATCAGCCAGACGACGAAATTCAGCGGACTGCGCCCAGGACGCCGCGCGCAAACCGACACGCGCCCGTTGACGCGAGACAAGCTCCTCGCGCCGCGACATCGACGCGGGATCGAGCGGATTACGGAATGCAAGGCGCGCCCGGTTGGCCGTTGCGCCGAGCCGATAGCCGGTGGCAGTGGCAATGACCGATCCGATGCGCGGCGCAAATATAGGGACGCCGCCGGCGATCGCCGCCGCCACGTTGTTGATCTGGCTCAGCAGCAGGATTCCGATGATGGCAAGCAGCACGACCGGGCCGATCGTTGCCCAGGTGGCGGATTTGGAATTGGCAACGCCGTTCAGCGTATCGATCGTCTGCTGGATCAGCGAGACATAGAACGCAAGAAACGCATAGACGAGCACCTGGACCAGGAAATACTGAACCAGTGAACTCATCCAGCCGCTGAAGAACCGCGTCGTAACGCCGAACAGCAGCAGGATGATGAACAGCGGCGCCAATGCCAGCAGCAGCCACATGAACATCTTCGACAGCACGATCAGGAAGATTGCGAAGCCGATCAGGATCGCCATCACCACATAGAACACCGCGGCGAAGATATAGGGCCCCCAATTGGTGATGCCGGCATTCTGCAGAAACGCCTCGGTCGCGCTGTTGGTGGTGTCCCACATGTTCTGCAACGCCGACTGCACGCCGTTGACCGAGTTGAGATTTGCAGACGTTCCGGTGTTGTTGGCGGTCGTGACGGCGCTGAGCAGGGCGTTGCCGATGGCGGAGGGGCCGTCGTTGAGGAGGTTGTACGCCAACGTCTGGAAGTCGCCCCACTTCGTGGCCATGGCGTAGATCAGCATCGCGCGGAACAGCCGGAATGCATGGTCGGCGGGGCCGCCGGTCGCGGTGCCTTGCCAGATGCCCACACCCCAAAAAATCACATAGAGCGTGAGCAGCAGACCGGCGACGCCGGTGGCGCCGCCCGACGTCGCCGCGGTCGCCAGAGCTTGATAGGCGGTCGAGACATAGTTCTGACCGAGCTGGTCGACCGACTGCAGCAACGTGGTGATGTTGAAGGTGTTGGCCATCGCCCCTCTCAGATCGACCGCATCGGGCCGCAACGATCGAGGCGCCGGAAAGCCTCCGGAACGGCCGGCGTTGTCAGATCCGAATAAGCGAGCGGCGTCCCGCCCTCATCGGGAGAGCATGGCGCTTTCAACGGCTTGTAGGCGCAGCCGCCGAGCACGGCAGCCATCACCGCAACGATGGCGAATGTGGTGATGATCTTCACGGCGCCGGCGCCTTGGGTTGGGTGAATGTCATGGCGCGCGACGCGGCGTTTGCCGCGGCATCTTGAGCGCCTCTCGTCCCGGCGCTGACGGCTGGCGCTCGAGCTGGCCCAAGCACGTAACGGCCGATTGCGATGCCGGCAACGAGCACAAGGAGTACGATAAGGATCAGAGTACGCCTGGACACGAGTCCTCCAACACGACTGTTACTGCTGCGTGAATTTCATTGCGCGGGCCGCCGATGACTCGGCGGCGATCCGATCGAGGTTTGCCTGGTTGGCGGCGGCCGCGGCGTTGTTCACAACGCCATTGAGCTCGTTGATGGTCTGACCGGTCTGAATCTGAACCTGCGTGTTCTGGTCGACGCTGCCTTTGAGATCCTGCGCCTTGCCGATTTGCTGTCCGCCCTGCGTGAAGGCCGACGATCGCTGCTGCACGGCGCCTTGGGTTGAGTTGATCAATCCCGACAGGGTGGCTGCTACGTTGACCGAGTTCTTGTAGGCGGTATCCGCCGGATGGGTCTGGCCGCTGATGAGACCGGTGATGGTCTGCACGAGCTGCAGACCGTTGATCAGGGTCGAGACGATGTTCTGCGACGCCGATCCCATGCCGGCGAATGACAAAGCCCCGCCCGAGATCACCGAACCGAGCGAAGGCGCCTGCGCCATCGAGAAACCGCCGCCGAGTGCCATCTGGGCCAGCGTCCCCTGTGCTTGCGAGGATCGATCGCCGGTGACGGCCTGCAAGGTCTTTTGCGTGAACTGAAGGATTTGCTGATCGGCGTTCAGGATTTGCTGGGTACTGGTCGCGATCTGCTGCGCCTTGGCGAGATTGGCGCTGTCGATCACAGGCACCTGCGCCATTGCCGGCGCAGCGCCGGCAACCGCCAGAGACAGCATGGCGAGCAAGACAATCAAGCGCATCGGAGCCTCCCTATCGACTGTTTGCAGAAATCGCGCCAAGCGCCGCAGTCACGTCAGCGACGCTCAGTGCCGCGGTCGCGCCGGCGTTGGCGCCGGTCGCCGCCGTCTGGGCTTGCGCGAGGTAAAAGATGACGTTGCCGTTGCTGTCGACATAGCGCGCACTGACGCACGATGGGTCGGGCGATGATCCGGGTGGTGTGGTCGAGCAGGCCGTGGGCGGCCGGCAGGGATTGGCGGCCGTTCCCGCGCCGATCATGCCGACGGGGCATGCCGGTCCGGTCGCGGGCTGGGTGCTGGTCACGGTCGCCCGCATCCCGAGTGCGGCCTGGCTCATGTCGCTGTTGAGAGCAAGATTAAGCGCGTTCAGCGCCGTGACCCACAGATTGGCCGAACCGATCGCGCCGTTCCAAACCAGATTGTTCTGAAGACGCGCCGCACTGTTCATGTCGATCGCGGCCATCACCGTCGGCGCGGTCCCGACCTGCTGTGCGGAGGCTTGGAATGCCGACTGCGCCGCCGTCATCGTCTGACGGCTTGCATCGAGACCGGCGACGACATCGCCGCTCAACTTGAACAGCGTCTGGCTGTTCAGCGTCGCGCCCTGGGCGCCCGGATCGGGGGTCACAGGCAAATCCGGGCCGTAGGACTGGATCGCCTGGGCGCCGGCGCCGCTCTGCGGCTGCACGGTCGGATCGGTGACGTTGGCCTTCTTCCCCGTCGTCACCGCACATTTGACGCTGCTATTGGCGTCTTGGCGCTGCGTCGTGACCGGCACGAGCTTCACGGTCGTGCCGGCTGTCTGCGAACGCTGCGTCAATTGCGCCGCATCGTTGACCGGAATATCCGCCAGCGCGGGCGGCACACTGAACAGGAGTGCTGTTGCTATGATCGCGATCTGGAGCTTCATGCCTGGCTCCTTCCCATAAAGATCGGCAGCCACACCGCCGGGTCGTCACCAACACGCGCGCGCAGCGCGTCGAGTTCGGCAACCGTCTCGGTGCGCCCGGACAAGACCTTGATCAGATCGGGCATGCTGGCGAGATTGAGCCGCGCCACCACGCTGTCGCGGCCGTGCTTGATCAGGAAGGATCGGCTTTCCGGCGCCGTGCTGCGGATCCATGCAACCTCGCGCCCCGAGAGGCGGAAGGCTTTCTGGTAACTCTCGTCATCCGCTTTTGGATTGGGGAAGAAGATGTTGGTGCTGGTCTGTTCGATCAGCGTATTCGATGCTTTGGATCGCACAATGTCCGCGGCCGACTGGGTGCCGAAGCCGACGATGCCGTTCTGCTTGCGGATCGTCTTGAGCTTGTCCCGAATGAAGAATGCAAACACGTCATCATCGAGCAGGCGCCAGCCCTCATCGAGGAAAATCATCACCGGATCGCCGGTCAGCAACTCCGCCGTCCTGTGGAAAATGTACATGAGGGCTGCAGTGCGGATCACCGGATCATCGAGCACCCGCGTCATGTCGAAACCGAACACGCTCGACAGCGAGAACTGATCCTGCTCATTGTTGAACAGCCAGCCGCGCTGGTCGGAACGCATCCAGCTTTCGAGCCGCGCCAGCAGATCACCCTCGCCGGCGCGGATCCGTCCGCGCAGCAACGTCGAGAACGCCTTCAGCGTTCGACCCGCTGGCCCGCCGATGAGGGCGGCTGCGATCGCGTTGCGGATCACCTGCTCTTCCGACGCGCTCAGATCCGAACCGTTCGCGGGGCGCAACATGAAGGCAAAGAGCTGATACAGAAACTCGCGGTTGGGCGCGTTGTCCGGCAGCGACAGAGGATTAAATCCGGTGGGTTCACCCGGCACCAGCGTCTCGTATTGTCCGCCGAGCGCTCGGATGAAGATCTCAGCGCCGCGATCCTTGTCGACAAACAACAGCTTGGGTCGCGGCTGCACGCGCTGCGTCTGCGCCGCGATGAAAGACAGGAACACCGTTTTGCCCGAGCCGGTTGGCCCGACCACCGTGAAATTGCCGATGTCGCGGACGTGATGATTATAATAGTAGGCGGTCTGCGACGTCGTCTCGAACACCGAGATAGCCGGACCCCAATGATTGCCGTTCGGCCGTCCGCTCGGATAATTGTGCAATGAGGTGAAGCCGGCGAAGTTCTTCGAGGAGATCACGCCCTTGCGCGCGATGTACTGGAAATTCCCCGGAAGCTGCGCCCAGAACGCCGGCTCGCAATTGAGGTCCTCGCGCGTCCAGATCACAGACCGATCGGTCAGCGCCGCGCCGACTGCCGTGACCGCGGCTCCCACCTCCGGCAGACTCCGGCCGAGGCACATCACCGTCATGTGGTGCTCGCCATAGATCGCCTCCGACGCGAGCAGCTCGTCGCGCGCGTCGTCGAGATGCTCGGCGACGATGGAGCCGGCCTCGTCCGACATATCGACCTGTCGCGATACCCGGTCGATCTGCTTGGCGGCCTCGGGGCGGTCGACGATGGCAAAGGTCTGCGTGGCGATGAACTCGTGGGGAACACGCAAGAGGTTGTCGAACGAGCCGGGTCCCGTCTGCGCCGGGTATTCGCGGATCGAGACCATGGCGCCGAAGCGGGTATCGTCAGGTCCGGCGCCGCGCATTTCGATCGCGTTGCGACCGAAAAAGAGCCGCTTCATCGACAGCGCATCTGCGATGTCCATGCGCGGAAGGTGCATCGGGCGCGGAATGCCGCCATTGAGCAATTGCACCAGAAACTCGAGCGGTTCGGAAAACCACACGCCCTCGCGGCGCACGACGCCGAGCTGACGCGCGCCGTAGCCGGCGAGATTCTCGCGCACTGCGGTGGCGGCATCGCGCAACTCAGTTAAGGCGGTCTGCATCGCGACCGACTCGCCGGCTTCGTCCTTGCGGCCGAGCAGCTTGGTCAGCATGACGTCGAACGTCCCGGCCTGACCCTGCAACGGACGCCGCACGATGGTCAGGTAAATGTCGTTGACGAACATGCGCCGCTGCGACAGTGCCGCGTCGTAGCGCTCGTCGAGCTCGCGGCACAACGGATTGTCGAAAGTCGAGTCGATCCGTGGCTGCACCTCGCGGCGGATGATGTGGCTGACGAGCGCGAACCGCGAATTGGCCAGCGTGCGGACGACATCGTTGCGTCCCAGCAGGCGGGCATTAACCTCGCTCATGTCGGAGGTCTCGAAGGAATACCCGTCGAGCTTCAGAACGGTCAGCACCAGGCCGTCGCGGGTCTTCATGATGTTATCGTCGACGTGGCGTGTATAGCACACGTGCGAGGCGACTGGCCGCTCGCGCCGTGAGACCGCGCCGAAGGTCAGTTCATCGAGCAGGGCACGCGCGACCATCGCCAACCCTCACGCTGAGTAGCTGTCCGCGGCCCAGAAGGCGCGCGAGCGAGGCGGGCATTTGGTGGATTTGACGAAAAGAATTTCGAAGATCCGATCGTCGCGCAGCGTCATGACGAAGCCGAACAGATGCAGCGGGATCGCCACCAGCAGCATGAAGAGATTGTGCGTGACGAGGAAGCAGACGCTCGAAACCACGCCGTTGAACATGAAGTACATGTAGGGCACCCCCATCAGCGTCGGCGCGCGCGTCAATGCCTTGACGAGCGGCGTGATGAGGGGATCCTCAAGCTCGTTCTCTGTCATTGTCCGACCGCCGACTGGAAAAACTGCACGATCTGCGCCGAGCCGAACACGAGCACGATGCCGAAGATGACGCTGCCCGCAATGCCCCAGGTCAGCCGCCCGGACCAGGCGAAAAATCCGCAAGCGATCACGGCGAGCGTTGCCAGCGCTGTGGCGATCGGCCCGGTGAGGGCCGACACCAATTGCGTCAGCGTGGATTGAACAGGTTGAAGCGTGCCGCCGGTCTGCGCGGCCGCGTCCGCGATGCTCGCCGTCAGGAGCGCTCCCGCAAGGGTCCAGCGCGGTATCGATTTTTTCATCCAATCCTCCGGTTCAGTCGACATGCATAACGAATCCGTCGCTCCAGCCCTTTTGAGGCGTTGCTTTTGGTGCGGGAGGCGAAGCGGAGGGCGGGGTTTCGGGCTCGATCAGGTCGAGACTGCTCATCCGGTTGCGCGGCTCGGCGTGAGCGCGGCCGCCCGGCGCGGGCCAGACGTAGAAGTCGTTGATCACCTTGGCGACGAAACGCACCGTCTCGGGAAACGGAGGGACACCATGGCTGTCCTCTACGGCCCCCTCGCCCGCGTTGTAGGCCGCGAGGATGAAGAGCGGATTGCGGTACTTGTCATGAAGCGCGCGCAGAAAGCGAACGCCGCCGCGGACGTTGTCTGCGGGGTCGCAGAGATCAACCTTGAAACGCCGCGCCGTCTCCGGCTTCAACTGCATCAAACCGAATGCGCCCTTGTCGGACAGCGCGACAGAATTGAAGTCACTCTCAGCCTTGGCGACTGACTGCACAAAATCCGGATAGAAATTCTCCTCCGTGGCGATACGCACGACCAGAGCGCGTGCCGCTTCCGGCGCCATCGCCTTGGCATCAAGGCAGGGAACGGTTGCGGCAAAAGCGATATCGATCCGCTCGATCGCGGCCGGAGGCGTATTCAGCGGCAGAATCCGACCCGTCGCATCGATGGCCGCCAGCCTGGGCGGCGGAGATGAATCCTGCGCGCTTGCGGTCGCGAACATGGCCAGGACGCCCAATCCGAGCGCTGCGATGCGAATAGACATGCCACCCCGCCTCCACTTTCCAATAGACAATATATTGAATGTTGATACTTTGGCAACTGGATTAAGCCAAGCGTCCCCTGCGCGCACTCCCGGAGGATGGATGAAACGCGGTGCAGTTCTGTGGATGGCCGTCGGCCTGTGTTGCGCGTCCGGCATCGGCGGGACGGCGCGCGCACAGGATGCGTCGTTCGGATGCAAGGTGCTGCTCTGCGCGGCCGCGAGCGTGCCAGGCTGGTCGGGCATCCCTTATTGCGTGCCAGTGATGCAGACGTTGTTTCGGCAGTTGGCAAAAGGCGGCGGCTGGCCGTCGTGTCCCGAGGGGAACGCCAGTGGGGTCGGTTACGAGCCTTATCAGGCCTGTCCCGCCGGGTTGACGCCCGTTCAATCAGCGCCGGACGGTGTCCTCGGTCTGTCCGCAGCGCCGAACGGCGATCTCTGTGCGGACCTGTCGAAGCCGCAACAAGTTTGTGCGGATGGCGACGGCGGTTGCAGCACCACCTATCCCACGACGGCGCGAGACCCGCGGAGCGATCCTTATTACGTCGACATCAGTTCGGCGAATGGCAGCCAGCGGTTCTACTTTTCCTTGCGGGGTTACTGACATGGCAAGAGCTGAGGTTTTCGCCGCAGTCGTGGTTCCGGTGCTGGCATTCAACGCGGCAATCGCAGACCCGGCCGCATCACGATGGTTTCCGGTCCCGGCGAATGCGCTCTATCTGACGGGCGACAGCTGGTCCGACAATGGTGTCACCTATCGCCTCTATGGCGTCCAATCCTGCCTGCGCGGAACGAACTTCACCAACGCGCACGGTCTCCAGCGCGATTGCGGCGAGGCCTCCCTTGCCATGCTGGTGGCGCTCACGCGCGACCTGCGACCGCAATGCTATGACGCTGCCGAGCAACCCAAGACCAAGACAATTTTCGTGTTTTGCGTCTCAAGCCGCACCACTGGTGCGGGCGCGGGATCCCGCATCGATCTCGGCACGGCGCTGGTCGCGACGGGCTTTGCGTTCGCGGCCCTGAAGCCGGATGGTCAGCCGGTGCACGCGCCTTATTTCGTCGCCCAGCTCGTGGCGCAACGCGCCAAGGCCGGCCTATGGGCGTTTCCCGATCTGCCCGACCCGAACGCCATTATCCTGCGTGCGCTGCGCGAGCAAGCGCCGCCAGCTTCGTCTCTTTCGACGACGTCATCCCCGCAAACCACAACACCCTGACATCCAAGCAGCTACCCAAGAGGAGGAAGTATCATGAGAACGACAAACCTGTTCATCCTGCGCGGTCGCGTCGGCCAGGCTCCGAAAGCCTTCAACAAGGCCGCCAAGATCAACGTCGCGACCGATCGGGCCTGGACCGATGGTAAAGGCGAGCGTCGCGAAGAAACCGATTGGGTGACCGTCACCATCCTCAACGAAAAGGTGGCGGAATGGGCGATCGCCAACGTCGCCAAAGGCGACGCGGTCTATGCGGAATGCCGGGTCGCGGATGGGTCTTACAAGAAGGATGGGGAAACCATCTATACGACCGACATCATCGCCAGCGTCTTCCACAAACTCGATCTCGGATCACGCGACGATGCCGCGGCCTAAACTCGTTGTGGGTGTGTTGTCAGGTCTGGCTATCTTCGGCGCCCAGACAAGCCTCGCACAAACGCCCGAGCCGCCACCCGGCATCTATTCGCCGAAGGCTGCGGTCCAGTCGCCGCCGCTGCGCGTCGAGGTGGTCGACGGCACACGCTTTCGCGATATCGAGACCCATGCGGTCTATCGGCTTTATGGAATCGAGACCTGCGCGCCCGAACAAACCGCGCGCCTTGGTCGCCAGCCCTGGCCGTGTGGAACGATGGCGACGGCTTGGCTTGTGAAGGTGACGCTCAACGTCTGGCTGGCCTGCAGAACCCTGCGCGACGAGGCCGGTGAGCATCTGGCGCGATGCGCCTCGGCCGGTCATCCCGACATCGCGGCGGACATGGTGCGCGAGGGCGTTGCCGTTGCTCGTCCGCCGTCGCCGGATGATCCCCGCATTCGCGCTTATGCGCTCGCCGAGCAGGACGCCCGCAAGGCCTATCGCGGTCTGTGGGCGAGCACCTTCCAAATGCCGTGGGACTGGCGCGCCAATCATGATCCCAAGCGGCAGGCTGCCGCGCAGGGCGAGGCCACGCCGTGATCCGTGCATCTCATATCCTGTTTGCGCCGCTGTTGATCGTTCTGGCGGGTTGCGCCGCGCCGGCGGCATCTGTCGCCGACCTGGGACCGCCGGCGCCCGAAGCGCTCTTTAGTCCCGAACGGGTCAAGCCGGGCCGCCTTGAATATGCGCCGGACCGCTCGACCTTCGCGCCGCTGCTGACCGAACGCTTCCCCTATCCCACGCAGCCGGAGGCGAACGCCGCCTATCGTCGCCTGATCGCCGCCGCGCCATCGGACCGTTCCTACGCGTCGTCGATCTGGCTGTTCGGATGCAAGCCCGGGGCCCTCGACGAGCAGACCGCGCGGGTGACGCGCTATCGCGGCCCTGTGGTGCATTGCGCGACGGATTTCCTGGATGCTTCCGGGAGACGGCTGCGCCGTGAGACCGCAAATTTCTACTATTACGGCGCCATCTGGAACATGCAGCCAGTGTACCCGCCGCGCGTCGCAGCGCCGTGGCGCAATCGCGAGCGCTCCCCCCAGGACGTCTGGTGGTGGGTCCCCGGCCGCCCCCGCTACGAATAAGGAACCCGGTTGTGCCGATCGGACAAAGACAATATATTAGATGTTATCCGCGTCCGAAGAGACGTCAGCTAAAACGGAATGGCGCGCGCGCCCTTGGCGCGGTGGTGATGATAGTCAGCCTTACCACCGGTGCTCACACGCAATCGCTGACGCTCGACCCAGGATCTTGGCGGCCGATGTCGTACGCAAACCTCCAGAATTCCTCCCCGGGGACTGCGACCTATCGGGACATTTGGAAAGACGCCATCGACATCAACAATCGCGCCTATCAGGCGCGTGGCGACCAGAGATTCAACGACGGTAACGCCCCCGCCACGGAGGCGCACTTCGTGATCTGGAGTCCTAAGAAATCCGTCGTACTCTCGATCCTTAACACGGTCACCGGCTGCACGCTCAAAGAACTGCGCGCGGCCGCCGGTGCGACCGTCAAACTTTGCCCGTTGAGGATCGCCATCTACGAGGGAATCCAGGTCCGGACTCTCGATGGCGGCTATGCCTGCTTTCTCGAACTTGCTGCGGCCGTCGCCGGCGGCAGCAGCGACGTACAGGCTGCTTCCTACGCTTCCTACGATGTCGCCACCAAGACCGTGAAAACCGGCCTCATCATCGATCACCAGCCCGTCGACGGCTGCTCACAAAACATCGCGCTGAATTCCCAATGAAACGCTGCCCGCCCGCCCAACGTGGTGCCACGCCCGCTGAGGGCGCCGTCAAGGCGACCCCTACGGGGCGCGCTGGCGCGCGGCCTGGACGGCGCTCGCAGCCGTGCCATGCTGGTTGGCGATCTCAGCATCAGGAGGATTCGATGCGATTCCGGTTCACCCTTCCGTTTCTCGCGCTGCTTGCGATGTCAGGCATCGCCGCCGCGCAGGATCAAGCTGCCGATGGCTGGCAGGCTATGAACTATTACAGTTTCCAGACCCCGTCGGCGACCGACCCGTTGCAGACGCTGGTGTGGCCCGACGTGATCCGCGAGGCCAACGCCTATGTGACGACCGAGCTCAAGCGGTCTCTCGACGGCAAGAACGCGCTTGTCACCGCGCTCGCCTCGACCTATCGCGACGGCAACCGCACCATCATCGTGAGCACGGCGCTATCGCGCGCGTGCGATAGCGGCGCCAATGATAAGGGGGCCGCGATCGAGCCGTCGACCTGCCCTGTGCGCATCGTCACGATCGAAAACGGGAAGGTGATATCCATCAAGTCGGACACCGGCTGCTACACGGACCATGCCGATCCCGATCTGCCCGCGAAGAACCGCAACGATATTTCCTACACGCGCTACGACGCGACGGCCGGCACCATCAGCTTCCGCACGTCGATCGGCGGAAGCGACGTGCCGAGCTGCGAACGGGTCTATTCGCTCAAGTAAGATTCGGGAATTAGGAGGGATTTCATGTGCATGCGGTTTGGAAGCCTTGTGCTTTTCCTGGTCCTGTGCGTGATCACTCAATGGCTGGGAAGCAGGCAGGCCGTTGCTGCACAATATTGCGAGCGCACGAATTACTCAGCCCAACAGATCACCGATGCGGTGAGGAGCTCTCCGCTGCGGGATGACCTTAAGGGAACGTCCTGCTCGCTTGGCGGCCTGGGACGCTTCGAGTCCAGCGGCAACAAAGGCAATTACAATGGCAGCTGCTGCACCGGAGTTTTTCAGCTCAACAACGCCAACGTCCAGAAATACGCTGCGACCGACCGGGCGGGCTATGGCTGCATGTCGCTGCAGGACCAGGTCGACGCCTGGGCGAAGCTCACTAACGACGGCTACGACTCACCCGCTGTCAGGCAGCTGGCCTCGATGTCGACCTTCGACGGCCAGAAGGTGGACGCCAGTTTTATTGCCGCCTGCATTCAGCTCGGCACCGGCAACTGCCAGAAAATGTTGAATTCCGGCTCGTGCTCCGGCTTCTCCGACATCAACGGGACGACCATCTGCAAGATGTCGAACAATGCGCGCGCGCTCGCGGACCCGAACTGCAAAGATGGGCAAGCCGTGTGCGGGCCCTCAGGGCCGGGCGATTTTCCGACGACAACGGGCGTCGCCGCCAACCCCCCGACCGCGTCGAGCGCGTCGATCGTTGTCAGTCCGACCGACGTTTAACGATCGTGACCTCAGTTCACCTCTGACGGATCGCGGATGATGAAGTCGGCGAAGGCGTGCAACTGCTGCTCCGTGGTCGAACATAAATTCCCACCGCGATAGTGCGCGTGCACGAGGGCCCAGAAAACGACCTCGTCGGACCGCCCGGCGAAGAGCGCCTTCTGTAGCGTGCGACCGATGATTGTAACAGCACGGATGTGGTCGTAGCGCGTATGAAGTTCCTGGGCGACGATCTTCGTGTCTGCACTGCGGATCACCACGCGACCTCCTCTCTTGTAGATGACTCACTCACGCAGCCGAAGGCAGCCTGGTGTCGGGAAGCACGCGGTCCTCGCAGCCGCGGGCCTGCTGGAGCGCGGCGAGCGTCTCCCGGTTGAACGACATACGCAGAGCGACCACCTCGTCGCGGCCGATGCGTTTCGGAAATCCGAGGGGACGGACAAAGAAGCGAAGCTGCATCGCGATCACCATCAATCGCCAGTCGATCGCGACCGTGACAGTGTCGACCTTGCTCGCCATGCCCCACTCGACAACGCCCTGCGCGAGCTCCAGAAAGGGACTGTCGCCGCGCGGACGCATCTCGCGATGGCCGGGCGCGACGCAAAAACGGGTCCACTCGACCACGCGCGGCCCGCGCGGCGGGCGCTTACGGCACAGGTCCGACAGCACTTCGGTGAGCAGGTGCGGACGCGTCGTCGGCAGCAGGCGCTGGTAGCCCACGATCTCGTCGCCGCGCAGGCAGATATGATGAGTTGCATGTGCGTCGTCGAACCGATCGCGCTCAAGACCGTCTGGCTGGCGCAAGTCCTCCCAGCCCTTCTCCTCGACGAACACCGCGTGGCGGAAACGGAAGGCCCGATCCATCAGCACAGCATGGCGGCTGATGTCCGAGCCAGGGATGACCATAAGCATAGGCGACTCCTCGGCTTGTTGAATGAGCCGAGTTGGCCACGCATGGCGTCGCGCCGGTATGGTCACAAATGACCATTGCCGCGACGAGTTGTGGAGTCAGTTGATGCGCCGCTGTTGCGGCGGCGCCCAAAGATTCGGAGCCGACCAGTGTCATTGTAGCCGCAGGCGACGACGCGGTGATGACGCTGTAATTGGCGGGACGCCAAATATCACGTCACCCGGCGCGGGGCTGCGAGGGGCAATGAACGGCCGGCAGGGCGATCCCGTGACCGACGGGGACGTAGCCGAGCTCGTCGCACAGGTCGCGAAAGAAAACGCGCCGGCGCTCCTTCTCGGCCTCCGCGGAGGAACAGCGAAGAATGTGCTCGCACTCCATGGTGCCGTCGGGGCGGCAGGCCGGGCAATTCGCGATGTGGACCGTGCGCTCCAATTCCGCCAGCGCCTCAACATAGGCGCGCTGGGCCGCGACCGCCCGCGCCTCGAGCGAAGTTTCACGTCGCTCCCTCGCCACTTAACTCTCCCGGCGGGCAGTGTCTGCGGTGCGCCCCCGCAAACGAACCCTCGCTGACTCTTGGTGATCGGGGAGTTGGAAACCGTGCTAGACGGCCCTATGGCCTTTAGTTCGGGTGAACCTGTTGCATACGCCACAGGCCCCCCGACCATAAGGTCAAGGAGTGCGGCGCCGTAACGGCCGGCACCAAACCGCTAGCGGGGTTTCCACGCCCCAGGGCAGCGCGTACTGCCCCGCACGACTCATAACCCCTCGCGACGCGCTGTTCCAGATGGATTCGCAGGGCAATCGCCAGCGGGCTGAAGCAAATACTTGAGCGGACGGAAGAATTTAGAGAAAGCCGCCGCGGGGCATGCCGGGCAAGGCTGCAGGATGCCTCGGCGTATGCCTTGGCTGAAGTGTTTGGGCGTCACCCCTGCGGGGTCGGGCTGGCGGCTGCGCTGAAGCCCCGCATCGCGGGTCTTCCCCCGGCGGGCTGCCATCCCTGACGCGGCGCGCTCGAGCCTGCCGATTGGATTCTTCGACCTGGCGTGCCGACGCTACTTACCAGGGGAATAGGCCGAACTGGCGGCGGCCTCGCGGTGTGCGCCGCTTCCGCCGCCACGCGAACCCGCCAGCACCCGCTTGTCGACACAGAGGAGCGACGCGCGCGCGACACCGCGCGAGCCAGACGGCGGCGATCGTCTGGTCGACACCGCGACGACCGGGCCCCAAGCGTCCGGGGAACGACCCACCCCGCTCTCAAATGGGCTTTCCTTGGTCCCAGCCACGGCCTTCCACGATCAACCCGCGAGGGGTTCGCTACGCAAGCGTGCGACCTCTGCGGCTTCGCCTGCGAGGTGACCGCGGCCGCGCCCGGACACGTCGGCGCCTGTCGAGCGGGGATGGTCCCTGCCCAAAGACGGGAGCCCACGATGTCGCAGAACCTAAACCTCGCCCAGGAGAACGCCTTCAACCTCGCCCGCACCCTGATGGTGCCTGTTGTGCTCTTCCAGGTCGACGACGCCTTCGGCGTGATGGTTTCGAGCGAATACGACGGCGAAGAAGACACCATCGTTCACGATTATGACCCGTTCGAGATTATGGAGAGCTGACACCTTAGACAGTCGGCCAATCCGCCAAAGCGCCGGGCGCTCAGCCCGGCGCTTCTCCTGTCGACTGCACATAATCAAAGGCTTTGGAGGAATGCCATAAGCTGATCTGGCGGCCGATAGCGGGCTGGTGCAGCGTTCACGGGCTGCAATCGACTGAGCGCGACTTCTTTCATTGCTAGGTCAGCTTCCAGATACATGTGGGTTGTCGTCGGGCTTTCATGCCCGAGCCACAGGGCGATTACGGTGATGTCGACGCCCGCCTGAAGGAGGTGCATCGCCGTCGTGTGGCGGATCGTATGCGGCGAGATCGCTTGGCCGGCGAGCCGAGGATGTTGTTGAATGGCATGCTTAACCGCCAGAGCGAGGCGTTGTGTTACGCTCGAGCGTGACAACTTCCCGCTCGCGCCATTTGGAAACAGGAAGTCGGAATCTTCGGCCCTGGCGAGCTGGCGCTTCCATTGTCGAAGAGTGCTGGCTGTTGTTTTCCAGAGCGGCATGCTCCGCCTCTTCCTTCCTTTCCCATGGAGATGTGCCACAGGCGATATGTCCAAGATGACGTCGCCGACCCGTAGATTGATGGCCTCCGATACTCGTGCGCCGGTGTTGTAGAGCAATGTGAACAGCGCACGATCCCGCCGCCCAACCCAACTTCGCTGATCGGGCGCCGCGATGATTGCCTCCATCTCTGGCTTGGTCAGAAAGCCGAGCACCGGTTTGTCATGACGCTTCGACGGAATTGCTAGGCCGTGCTCGATGGTGGCCAAGGCCGAGAGGTCGTGATGGGCAGCGTACTTCAGGAACGATCGGATCGCCGACAGGCGGGCGTTGCGGCTACGTACGCTGTTGCCGCGATTCCGCTCGAGATGATCGAGGAAGCCAAGGATCAACGTCGCATCCAAATCTCGGAGCGACAGACCGGTTGGCGACTTGCCGATGGATTTCTCCGCATAGAGCAGGAGCAATTTGAACGTGTCGCGGTAGGCTGCGATCGTGTTCGGGCTGACGGCCCGCTGTTGGTGCAAATGGTCGACGAAGAAGTGCTGCAACAACGTCGGAAACGATGAATGTAGGCTCGCATCAACCATGATCCACCTCCCCGGTCATGATTGCTTGTGCCTCGAAGCGTGCGCCGGCGACAGCCATCAACTCCGGCACGGCCTGCAAATACCAATAGGTATCCCCCAGGTTGACATGGCCCACATAGGTGGAGAGCGTCATCATGGCGTTGTCGACATCCGTGCCGTTCTCCTGCCACAGCATCAGGCGTCGACAGATGAAGGTGTGCCGGAGGTCGTGAACGCGTATGTAGCGATGGCCGCCGCGGGGAATGATCCTCAACTCGGCCGCAAAGCGAAGAAATACTCCTCGCACCTCGCTGTACCGAAGCACGCCCCCTGTCTTCTCGGACATGAAGAGCGGCGTGGTGATATTCATTGAACCATATCTGGCGCGTGCGCGCAGATAGCGTCGCAACACCTGGGTCGTGGTCGAGTGCAGGGGAACGAGCCGAGTCCGCTGGAACTTTGAGTGTCGGACTGTGAGGTGCGCCCGCGTGCCGTCAATGTCGCCACAGCGTAGGTTCAGTGCTTCGGATATCCGCAGGCCCGTAGCGGCCAGCAAACCAAAGAGCGTCGTGAAGGTTGCCGGCGTCAATCCTCCTTGTGGCGAGAGACGGCTCGCTGCTCCGATCAACGCCTCGACTTCCGCTGGTGTATAGATATGCGGTGCGAGCCGGCGTTTTGAACGACCGAAAGGAAAGCCGGCTGGAAACTCGGTGTGTGGATCGAGATCGGTGAGATAGCGTGCGAACGGGCGAAGAACGTCGACCCGTCTGGCCCATGTGTAAGGGTCATCGACCTGCGCTTCTTCCTTCGCCCATCGGAGAACTATGGCGGACGTCAAAGGCCCCTTGTGACCGCCCGCGTCCGCAAAACACGCGAAAGCCAATATTTGACTGCCTGGTCGTTTCAACGCGAAGCCGAGGCGACGGCGCTCTGCGAGGTAGGCTTCCGCCCGCGATAGCATGGTGTACGGAGCGCTCATGCCACGCTCCCCGGCCAGCACAGCGCGACCGCCGTGAGGCGCGAACTGTCAACACGGGTGTAGGTGGCCGACGTCACGATGCTGCGGTGACGCAGAACATCGGCAATCTGCTTCATTGGTGTCCCGGCATTGACGAGCCGAGTGGCCAGGGTGTGTCGCAGGATGTGAACGCGTGTGCGGTCCCAACCCAGCCGTTGATAGGCGGCATGAACGGCTTTCTGGACCACGCGCCGACCAACCGGCTCGCCCAAAGGGGCAACATGTCGAACGAAAATCTGGCGACATGTCGTCTTCGGCCGCTCGTGAAGAAGATAGTCGGCGATGGCCTCACCTGTCGCCCTTGGGAGCGGCAGCACGTCAGCTCGGCGGCCTTTGCCCGCGGTGATCCGGATGGTGCCGGCTTGCCAGTCGATGTCGTCTAGGCTCAGCCGGACGACCTCGCTGCTTCTGAGACCGAGATCGGCAAGGCATCGGACCATCGCATAGCCGCGCCGTCGCGATGGACAGGCCGCATCGAACGACCGGAAAAGCTGTTCCAGTTCGTCCCCAGAAAGTGCCTCGGGCAATTTGGTTTGACCCCAGCACGCTGGTTGAGGCACAGCGTGCATCAGATCGGTGACGTTGTCGCCGAGTAGTTTGCGATGGCGGAGATAGCATCGAACCGCGCCCGCCATGACGCGGATCGTACTCCTGCTCCATGTAGCGTCATCTAAAACGAAGCTTCGAATCGCCGATGGGCTGATGGATGTTGGATCGATTGGTCCCGATCCGAATTGAGCTTTGAGCAGGCGCCTGATGATCCGGCATCGGTGATCGCGCGTGCCTTGGGCCAAGCCCCAGACTTCCGTCATCTTCTCGTCGAACAACGCGAGTTCACGCGTGATCGGGTCGGCGACAGGACGGCGGATGATCCCCTTCGCGTAGAGGATGTGGATCAGGTGATTGAGGGCGGCCCTATTGATGATCGGGTTGCGCTGAACGGGGCGTGGACAGGTGCAGTTGGGCAAATGATCGGAAATGAATCGGCCGACGACTGCTTCGTCGACATTCTGGACCGCCCAGTCTTCCGAACGCAGCCAATCCCCGAAATGGAAGACGCTGGCGACATAACGGCGAACGCGTTTGGCCTGATAGCGCCTTGCTTCGAAGTGCTCGCGATAGTCTTGGACGATCGGTGCGAGAACGTTGGCAGGATCGTCAGGGCGGAGTTGAAGTCTGAGAGATGTGGCCATGCTTGATCTCCTCGTTGGTGGGAGATCATTCTGAAGCTGAGGATTATGTGCAGTCGACAGGAGAAGCGCCGGGCTGAGCGCCCGGCGCTTTGGCGGATTGGCCGACTGTCTAAGGTGTCAGCTCTCCATAATCTCGAACGGGTCATAATCGTGCTTATGCGGATATCGACATAAGCATGAATACGACCCGTGGTCCCCGGCTCACTGAGCCGGGCGACCGGTGCCGCTGGCGCTGCGCCAGATGCAAGGGAGGCTGCGCCGCGGACAAACGAAACCATCGTAACGACTTGCCAGCGCGCCCTTGCATCCGGCACGCTTCGCGGCAGGCGGACGGCGTCTCGTTGGTGTGTCGACGGGCGTCAACCGAAGAAAGGATCGGGCCGGAGCCCGAGTAGTGAAGCCATGGAGAAGAGCGAAATCGAAGAATTGAGAGACAGGGTCGGCTGTGCCGCCTTGTTGGAAGACGACGGCTGGAAAGTCGACGTGAAGGAGAGCACCCGACGCGCGGTGAAGTACCGCCGCGATGCGAAGATCGTCATCGTGATCCACGAGGGCCGCGGCTGGTTCGATCCGCTGTCCACTGCGAAAGGCGACGTGTTCGACTTGGCCGAGCACTTGGGCGCCCACGGCTTCATGGAAGCCTCGGCGCGTGTCGCCGCGCTTGTTGGGTTCATTCCGGCTGCACCCGCATGGGAGCGGCAGAGCCGGCCCGCGCCCGTCCACTCCGTCGCCGACCGCTGGGCTCGCCGCGCGAGGCCCCGGCCCGGCTCGGCGACCTGGCGCTACCTGACGGAAGAGCGCGGTATCCCCGAATCGATCGTGGCGACGGCGGTCCAGCAGGATCTGCTGCGCGAGGGACCGCACGGCAGCATGTGGGCGGCACACCGCAATGGCGACGGTGCCCTTATCGGTTGGGAGGAGCGTGGCCCGCAGTGGCGCGGCTTTGCCACCGGCGGCGCCAAGGAGATGCTCCGGTTTGGCCAATCGGCGGCGCCGCGGATCTGCGTCACCGAGGCGGCAATCGACGCCATGAGTCTCGCGGCAATCCAGGTGCTTCGCCCGGACACGCTCTACGTCAGCACAGGTGGCGGCTGGTCACCCGCAAGCGAGAAGGCGATCCGCCGACTCGCGGCGCGGCCGGGCACGCGGCTGGTGGCGGCGACCGACAACAACCGACAGGGCGATGTCTACGCCGACCGCATCCGCGCGATCGCGGCCGAGGCCGGCGCCGGCTACGCACGCTCGCGGCCGCGCGCCGGCGACTGGAACGAAGACCTGAAGGCGCTTCTCGCGCGGATCGAGAGCGAGCCGCTGGCAAAAGCGGGGTGACGGCGCCGCGGGAAATCGCTCGCCTTACTTGAGCAGCATCCAGACTGCCATCGCGACCATCATCAGGTTCTCGGTCAGCGAGACGAAGTCAAGCGGAACGTTGCTGTCGCCGCCGACGCACGCGCACTTGAGCTCGCGGCGGTCGATGTAGACCGCCTTGAACACGGAGACAGCACCGATCGAGCCGATGACGAGCGCGACGGGGATAGCGACCCACAGCAACGCGCCGGCGATCATGAGGATGCCGGCTGCCGCCTCGCCAAAGGGATAGATGTACGCGTAGCGGACCCATCGTTGCGCAAGCAGGTCGTAGCCCAGGAACATGTTCGAGAAGCTGTCGAGGTCGCGCAGCTTCAACATGGCGAGGATGCACATCGATATCGCAATGAACCACTCGCCTGCCCGCACCGTCGCGAGAGTCCCGAACGCGCTCCAGCTCGCGGCGAGCGCGATCAGCGCCGCGATCGCGAAGACGGCAATGACGGGCTGGTATGACGTCGTCTTCGGATCCGCCACTTCCTTGCCGAAGTAGCGAAGCAGGTCTTGGTAGCCCCCGATGCGCTCTCCGCCGATGAACGTCTGCGGTGTCGTCTTGACCCCGTGCTCGGCCATGAATGCGTCGGTCTCGCTGCGCGTCTTCAGCTCGTGGTCGTCGACCTCGTATCCCTCGCGCCCGAGAAGGTCGCGGGACTTCAGCCCGAACGGGCAGATGTGCTGGTCCGTCACCATTCGAAACAGCTGGGCTTGACGCACCGGTGCGCTCACTTGCTCTTCCCTTCCTTGCTAGCGCCTCGCGCGGTCGAAGAGGGCGACGATCTCGTCGACCTTCTCCCTCTGCTCGGCTTTGTCTCCCGTGCTGATCGCGTGGGCGACGCAGTTGGCCGCGTGGTCGCGCAGGACCTCGCCCTCGGCGCGCGCGAGCGCCGTCTTCACCGCCTGGATCTGCTGCAGCACATCAATGCAGTAGCGGCCCTCCTGCACCATCCGCGCGATGCCCTGGACCTGGCCGGCGATACGATTGAAGCGGTTTACCTTCGCCTTCGTCCGAGCGCTCGCCGCATCCACCACAGATACTCCCACTGAGTATGTGTTGAACGCTGCCGGATCGACGTCGTTCCGCCAACCGGCGCGCCGAGCGCCGGCTTTGAGGATGAGGGAGGGGGAAAAACGAGGAAAGGAGGAATGACGTGCCGCATGCCCGGCCGGCGCGTCAAGGGAGGCTTCGCCCGCTACGCGGCCCTTGACCCGCCGGTCCGGAGAGGCGGCCGCGAAGGAGGGGTCAGAAGGGCTGAAGAGGATGGCGGACCGAAGGGTGAGCCGCGCTCCAGCCCGACGAGGCTGAAAGGAGCCCGCCCATGACCCTCTCTCCGATCTGCAAGGTCTTCCAAGGGACCGCCGACCGCCGGCAAATGTTCCGCATGTTCGATCGCCACGCGCAGCGGCCGAACCGCTCGCCGGACGACGGCGCCCTCTACCGCGGCGAGTGGTTTGAGATCGGCGAGGCCGAGTACGACACCATGCTCGACATCCTGCCACCCCTGTGGGTGCGCAGCGACATGTTCGCCATGCGCGAATTCCTCACAGGCAGCGTCACGAGCGTGTTCTTCGAACTGATGATCGACGACCGCGCCCGCTACTTCCACGGCTACTGCGATCTGTCAGATCGCGCCTCGCCAGGCTGCATGCGTACCGCGATCGTCGAGCGCGAGTCACGGCCAGTCCGTGCGATGACGCGTGAGGAGCGGCTCGAGCACATCTGGTCGAGCACCCACGACGACTACCGCGGCTATGCGGGCGATCGCTTTCCCGAGCGCCAGCGCGGTATGCGCACAGTGCTCTTCTACGGAGGGCAGAGCGGGACGGTGCTGAAGCTGTTGGACGAACTCACCGACGCGGAGGTCTCGGCGAAGCTGCCGGTGCACCTGCGCTACCTCCCCGACGCGATGGCAGCGTGAGGAGGCGGCGATGTTCACGTTCTCCGTCACGGCGGTACGCGCCGTCATCATGCGCGGGCGCATCGACGCCTTTCTGAACGGCGGCTTCCGCAATCCGCACTACGGTCTCGCGCCCGGCAAGGACGAGAAGCCCGGCGTCTGGCTGGTGGGCGACGAAGGCGTCTACATCATGTCCAACGGCAAGCTCGCCGAGGGACAGCAGCGCCCGCTCGTCGTCTACGCCGAGGAATGCGATCCGAAGACCAATCCCGAATACTGGCACTACAAGCGCCAGTATTTCGGGGGCGACGACGGCATCGAGTTCCTCGACGCCGAGATGCTCGTGAAGCTGATCGCAGCAGCACCCGCAGCCACGCACCTCACGCTCGCGATGACCGACGACAGCATGTCGATCAAGCCGATCTGCCGCTGACCTCTCCGGTCGCACGGCCGGCTTCCCCAACCCCTCGCGACCATCGATCCCGCTGACATCCGCCGGCGGGCCGATGGCGCGCGCCTTCATCACAAGGAGATGCTCCAATGGCGCATGACGACCCCTTCACGCTCGATCTCTTCGGAGACACCGCACTCTCATCCGGCCTCGGCCTCGGCGTCACAGCCTTCGGAGCTGGCCTGGGCATAGACCCGGACGATGGCGACGACCCCGGTCCGTCGTCACCGGCGCCCGCGCTTCCGGTCGCGGCAGCCGCGCGTCCGACACCCTCTCTCCACCGAGCGCGCGGAGCGGATTTCCACCTCGCCGGCGATCGCGCCTTGGCGAAGGGCTGGAAAGACCGCGCGCGAGACAACATCACCGCGATCCGGCTCGCAGCGAGCATCGACGCGGAGGAGCGCGCGGCGACTGCCGAGGAGCAGGAGCAGTTGGTCCGCTTCACCGGATTCGGCGCCTCCGAGCTCACCAACTCCGTCTTCCAACGCCCTGGCGAGACGGAATTCCGCAAGGGTTGGGAAGCGATCGGCGAGGATTTGCAGGACGCGGTCGACGACCTCGACCACGCCTCGCTGGCGCGCTGCACGCAGTATGCGCACTTCACGCCGGAGTTCATCGTTCGCGCGATCTGGAACGGCTTGCGGCGCCTCGGCTGGCGCGGCGGCCGCGTCCTCGAGCCGGGGATCGGCACCGGGCTGTTCCCGGCGCTGATGCCGGAGGGACTGCGCGATGTCTCGCACGTCACCGGAATCGAACTCGATCCGGTCACGGCGCGGATCGTCCGCCTGCTGCAGCCCGGCGCGCGCATCATTACCGGCGACTTCGCGCGCACCGAGTTGCCCGCGAGTTTCGACCTCGCCGTCGGCAATCCGCCGTTCTCCGACCGCACGGTGCGGTCCGACCGCGCCTACCGTTCCATGGGCCTGCGCCTGCACGACTACTTCATCGCGCGCGCGATCGACCTCTTGAAGCCTGGTGCGCTCGCCGCCTTCGTCACCTCGCACGGCACGATGGACAAGGCGGATTTCGCCGCGCGCGAGCGCATCGCCAAGTCGGCTGACCTGGTCGCCGCCGTTCGTCTCCCTGAGGGCAGCTTCCGCCTTGCCGCCGGCACCGACGTCGTGGTCGACCTCCTGTTCTTCCGCAAGCGCAAGGTCGGCGACGCCGAGGGTGACCTGTCGTGGCTCGACCTTGAGGAGGTCCGTCCAGCGACCGAAGACGAGAGCGCGATCCGCGTGAACCGCTGGTTCGCGCGGCACCCCGACTTCGTGCTCGGCGTGCACGCGCTCGCCTCGGGCCCCTTCGGCGAGGCTTACACGTGCCTGCCGCGTGACGGCGAGGACCTCGCCGCAGCGCTTGCGGCCGCCGTCAATCTCCTTCCGGAAGCGGTCTACGACGGCGAGCCTGAGGCGATCGATCGCGATCTGGAAGATGCGAGCGATTTGTCCGGCGTCGACCGGCCGTCCGATCGCCACGTCCGCGAGGGCAGCTACTTCTTCGACAAGGCCCAGGGGCTGATGCAGGTCCTCGACGGTGAACCTGTCGCGGTGAAAACGCGCAAAGGGCGTAGTACCGACGGCATCCCGGAGAAACACGTCCGCGTCATCCGCAAGCTGATCCCGATCCGCGACGCCGTGCGCGAGGTGCTGAAGGCCCAGGAGCTCGACCGGCCGTGGAAGGACGCGCAGATCCGCCTGCGCATCGCCTGGTCAAGCTTCGTCCGCGACTTCGGCCCGATCAATTTCACGACCGTCTCCATGACGGAGGATGTCGAAACCGGCGAAACACGCGAGACGCACCGCCGGCCGAACATCCAGCCCTTCCTCGACGACCCCGACTGCTGGCTCGTCGCCTCGATCGAGGATTACGACCTCGAGACCAACACCGCGAAGCCCGGGCCGTTGTTCACCGAGCGTGTCATCGCGCCGCCGGCGGCGCCGGTGATCGCGAGTGCGGCCGACGCACTCGCCGTCGTCCTCAACGAGCGCGGGCACGTCGATATCGATCACATCGCCGAGCTCTTGCATCGCGACACGCAGGATGTCGTCGCCGAACTCGGCAGAGCGATCTTCCGCGACCCGTCTGACGGATCGTGGCAGACGGCCGATGCCTACCTGTCCGGCCCTGTCCGCGAGAAGCTGAAAACCGCGGAGGCCGCGGCCGCCCTCGACCCGGAGTACGAACGCAATGTCTCTGCCCTGCAGAGCGTGCAGCCCGTCGACCTAAAGCCGTCCGACATCACGGCGCGTCTCGGGGCACCATGGATTCCGGCCGCCGACGTCGTCGCCTTCGTCAAGGAGACGATGGAGGCAGAGATCAGGATCCACCACATGCCGGAGCTCGCCTCATGGACCGTCGAGGCGCGGCAACTCGGGTGGACGGCGACAGGCACGTCGGAGTGGGGCACGGACCGCCGGCACGCGGGAGAACTACTCGCCGACGCTCTCAACAGCCGGGTGCCACAGATCTTCGACACGATCAGGGACGGCGACAACGAACGGCGCGTCCTCAATGTCGTCGACACCGAGGCCGCGAAGACGAAGCTCTCGAAGATCAAGGAGGCGTTCCAGCGCTGGATCTGGTCCGATCCCGACCGCACCGACCGGCTGGCGCGCGTCTACAACGACCGCTTCAACAACATCGCGCCGAGAGCCTTCGACGGCTCCCACCTGAAGCTTCCCGGCGCCTCTGGCGCCTTTTCTCTTTATGGCCACCAGAAGCGCGGCATCTGGCGCATCGTCTCGGCCGGATCGACCTACCTCGCGCACGCCGTCGGCGCCGGCAAGACCATGACGATGGCCGCCGCCGTCATGGAACAGCGCCGCCTCGGCCTGATCGCCAAGGCAATGCTGGTCGTGCCGGGCCACTGCCTGGCGCAGGCCGCGCGCGAATTCCTGGCGCTCTACCCGAACGCGCGCATCCTCGTCGCCGACGAGACGAACTTCACCAAGGATAAGCGTCACCGCTTCCTGTCGCGTGCGGCGACCGCGACCTGGGACGCGATCATCATCACCCACAGCGCATTCCGCTTCATCGCCGTGCCGTCGGTGTTCGAGCAGCAGATGATCCAGGACGAGCTGGAGCTTTACGAGACGCTGCTCACGAAGGTGGAGAGCGACGACCGCGTCTCGCGCAAGCGCCTCGAGCGCTTGAAGGAGGGCCTGCAGGAGCGGCTGGAGTCGCTCTCGACGCGCAAGGACGACCTGCTGACCATCTCGGAGATCGGCGTCGACCAGATCATCGTCGACGAGGCGCAGGAGTTTAGGAAGCTCTCCTTCGCCACCAACATGTCGACGCTCAAGGGCGTCGACCCGAACGGCTCGCAGCGCGCCTGGGACCTTTATGTGAAGTCCCGCTTCGTCGAGACGAAGAACCCGGGCCGCGCGCTCGTGCTCGCCTCGGGCACGCCGATCACCAACACGCTGGGCGAGATGTTCTCGGTGCAGCGCTACCTCGGCTACGCGGCGCTGAGCGAGCGCGGCCTGCACGAGTTCGACGCCTGGGCATCGACTTTTGGCGACGTCTCGACCGAGCTCGAACTGCAGCCGTCCGGCAAGTACAAGCCGGTGACGCGCTTCGCCACCTTCGTCAATGTGCCGGAGCTGATCGCGATGTTCCGCTCCTTCGCGGACGTCGTGATGCCGCAGGACCTGCGGCAGTACGTGAGGGTGCCGGCGATCTCGACGGGCAAACGGCAGATCCTCACCGCGAAGCCGTCGTCGGCGTTCAAGCGCTACCAAACCCTGCTCGGCGAGCGCATCAAGGCGATCGAGGAGCGCGACCGCGCGCCCGAGCCCGGCGACGACATCCTGTTGTCGGTTATCACCGATGGGCGGCATGCGGCGATCGACCTCCGCCTCGTCGATCCGGACAACGACAACGAAGCCGACAACAAGCTGAACCAGCTCGTCGGCAACGCTTTCCGCATTTGGAGCGAGACGGCCGACAACGCCTACGTCCGCTCCGACGGCAAGCCGTTCGAACTGCCAGGCGCCGCGCAGATGATCTTCTCCGACCTCGGCACGATCAGTGTCGAGAAGTCGCGCGGCTTCTCCGCCTACCGCTGGATCCGCGACGAGCTTGTCCGCATGGGCGTGCCCGCGTCCGAGATCGCTTTCATGCAGGACTACAAGAAGTCCGAGGCGAAGCAACGCCTGTTCGGCGACGTGCGCGCCGGTAAGGTTCGCTTCCTGATCGGATCGTCCGAGACGATGGGGACCGGCGTCAATGCGCAGTTGCGCCTGAAGGCCTTGCATCACCTGGATGTGCCCTGGCTGCCGTCGCAGATCGAGCAGCGCGAGGGCCGCATCGTGCGGCAGGGCAACCAGAACGACGAGGTCGACGTCTTCGCCTACGCGACTGAGGGCAGCCTCGACGCGCAGATGTGGCAGAACAACGAGCGCAAGGCGCGTTTCATCGCGGCCGCGCTCTCGGGCGACACCTCGATCCGCCGGCTCGAGGACATGGGCGAGAGCCAGGCGAACCAGTTCGCGATGGCCAAGGCGATCGCGTCAGGCGACCCGCGGCTGATGCTGAAAGCGGGGCTCGAGGCCGACGTCGCCCGGCTTGAGCGCCTGCGGGCTGCGCACATCGACGACCAGCACGCGGTGCGCCGGCAAATCCGCGACGCCGAGCGCGACATCGAGTTCTCCACCCGCCGGGTCAGTGAGATCGGGCAGGACATCGAGCGCCGCATTCCGACTTCGGGCGACGTCTTCACCATGACGGTGACGGGCGAAACGCACGGTGAGCGCAAGCTCGCGGGCCGGGCGCTGCTGAAGGAAATCCTGACGCTGGTGCAGCTCCAGCAGGAAGGCGAGAGCGTGATCGGATCGATCGGCGGCTTTGACCTTGAATACAGCGGCGAGCGCTTCGGGAAAGACGGCTACCGCTACGCCACGGCGCTGCTGCGCACCGGCGCCGACTACGAGATCGAGTTGCCGGTGACGGTCACGCCGCTCGGCGCCGTCGCCCGGCTTGAGCACGCGCTCGACGACTTCGACGGGGAGCGGGAGCGCTTCAGCCAGCGCCTGGCGGACGCTCGCAAGCGGCTCGCCTCCTACGAGTCGCGCGACGGCGGCGACTTCGCCTTTGCCGGCGAGCTCGCGGAGAAGCGCAGGCAGCTCGCAGAGGTGGAGAAGGCTTTGGCGGAGGACAGCGAGAGCGAAGGCGGCATGGCCGCGGCCGCCTGAAAAACGAAATGGAAAACCGGAGAGATGCCTGCTCGCAGATCGGGCGGGCCGTCGACGCTGGCGCTCAACCACCGCCTGCGCGATCCCGGCCCGTCGTCCTGCGCAGGGCTTTGGCCCTGCTGGTCCAGCCGGGCAGGGATGCTCGGCCGCAGTTGCACCGGTCCGACCGCTCCGCGGGCCGGGGGGTGTCTTCGGGAAGAAGACGAGAAAGGGCTGGCGATGCCGGTCCGCAACCTCAAAAGGAGTGTTCCCATGCAACTCATCAAGGTCGATCCGCGCGCGCTGGTGGAGAGCCCCGACCATTCGCGCCAGACCAAGTCGTCGCCGCAGGCCGACGCGCTCTTGCTGGCATCGATCAAGGCCGTCGGAATCGTGCAACCGCCCGTCGTGTCGCAGCAGGCGGACGGTGGCAACGGCTTCCTCATCAATGCCGGCCGGCGACGCGTGCGCCTCGCCATCGCCGCGGGCCTCGAGGAGATCGACGTGCTCGTCGACGATCCGGCAAACGATAACGGCGCCATGCGCTCGATGGTCGAGAACATCGCCCGCGAGGCGTTGAACCCGGTCGACCAGTGGCGAGCGATCGAGCGCCTGGTCGCGCTCGGCTGGACCGAAGAAGCGATCGGCGTCGCGCTCGCCCTGCCGGTGCGCCAGATCAGGAAGCTGCGCCTGCTCGCCAACGTGCTGCTGGCGATGCTCGACCACATGGCCAAGGGCGACATGCCCGACGAGCGGCAGCTGCGCACCATCGCGGCGGCATCGCTCGACGAGCAGAAGGAGGTCTGGAAGAAGCACAAGCCGTCGAAGGCCGACCCACAGGTCTCGTGGTGGAGCGTCGCCCAGGCGCTGCAGAAGACACGCATGTACGCGCGGCACGCAAGCTTCGGCGACGACCTCGCGCAAGCCTACGGCATTGCCTGGGTCGAGGACCTGTTCGCCCCGGCGGACGAGGACAGCCGCTATACCACGGACGTCGAGGCCTTCCTCGGCGCGCAACAGGAGTGGATGACGGCCAACCTTCCGAAGAAGGGCGTCATCGCCGAGACCACGAATTACGGCGAGGTGAAGCTGCCGCCGAAGGCCGAGCGCGTCTACGGCAAGCCGACGAAGTCGGACTGCACCGCGATGTACCTCGACCGCGACGGCCGCGTGCAGACCGTCCACTACCGCCTGCCGGCGGCGAAGAAGCCGAAGGGCAAGGGCGCGACCGGTCCGGACAACGCCGCGGACGACGTCGGCGAAGTGTCGAAGCCGCGTCCCGACGTGACGCGCAAGGGCGTCGAGATGATCGGCGACCTCCGCACCGACGCACTGCGCGAAGCGCTCGGCCGCGCGCCGATCGAGGACGACACGCTGATGGCGTTGCTGATCCTCGCGTTCGCCGGGCAGAACGTCTCGGTGACGACGGGAAGCGGCGGCACCACCTATGGTCACAGCCGGCTGGCGAAGAACGCAGTTGTGTTGTTCGACGCCAACGGCAAGCTCGCCTTCGACATGGACACGCTGCGCGTCGCGGCGCGCACCATGCTGGTCGACGTGTTCTCGTGCCGGGAGAACGCCACCAATAGCGGCATCGTCGCCCGCGTGGCCGGCGAGGTCGTCGGCGCTGACGCCTTCCTGCCGAACATGGGCACGGAGGACTTCCTCGCCTGCCTCTCGCGCCCGGCACTTGAGGCGTCGTGCAAGGACACGCCGGTCCTGCCGCGCCAGCGCGTGAAGGACACGCGCGCCGCGCTCGTCGAGCACTTCAAGGAGGGACACTTCGTCCACCCCTCCGCGCTCTTCGCGCCCGACCCGGCGAAACTCTCCGACTTCCTGTCGTCTGGCGTGACCGCGGCAGACGACGACGAGACGGAAGAGGACGCCGACAGCACCGGCGACGACGCCTCTGACGAAGCGACCGAAGCTTTCCAGGAGGCCGCCGAATAGCGGCGCGCTTCCCTTCCGGACGATCCGCCGCCGCCGGCCTTGCCGGCGGCGGCTCTGTTTCAACGCTCGCGCAAACAAGGAGGACACCATGTCCGCGCACACCATCTTCGACAATGCACCGATCGGGTCTCTGATCGCCTGGTCCGACGGAACGCCACAGCCGCCGGCGCGCTTCAACAAAAAATTGGCTGCCTGGCGGACCAGCAACAGTCGCGGCCGGCTGATCCGGAAGCAGGGCGCGCGTGGCGTCGGCAACCTCTCGCTGTCGGCGTGTTTCACCCTGCACGAGGCCGACTACGGCGGCGGCGGGGTCATCGCGATCCGCGTCCACCGGACCTTCTCGCTCGGCTCGCGGCTGCAGTTCACGATCGCCGAGCGTCCGGCGATCGGCTCGGTTCGCGTGTTCGACCGCGCCGGCGACGATGCCGAGCTCGTCTATCTCGCAACCAACGAGGCCGACGCGCGAGAATGGCTCACGCGCCACGGCTATCCGCGCGCGGTGCTTCAAGACGTGACAGCCGACCAAGTCGGCGCCGATATCATCGAGGGGAGGACCGCGGCATGAACGCACCCTCCCCTGCTCGCCCTCAAACCCAGACCCCTGGATTTCCGGGGGTTTCTTTCGGCACCAGTGCCGACGGCATGCCTGTCGCGCTGGTCGGCGACACCGCCTTCGCCATGGCGAACGCGCGCGACAACCGTCACTATCGCGTCACCGCCTGGCGCCTCGCGCGACCGATGGGCGAGTGGACGCGCGGCGATTTCTACGGGCACTCGGGCGAGCTCGTCGACGAGGCGGCGTTTCGGGCACGCGTGCTCGAAAATGCCGAGCACCAGCGCGAGAAGCGCGCGCTCGGTCGTCACGAGATTTGCTCGCGCGCCGGCACGCCGTGGGGCGCCTCGCAAGGCGCGAGCGTCTACGCCGAAGGTGTCACAGCGCATTCGACGGCGGGTCACGGCGGCTTCAAGCTCTCGGCCGAGCGCAACCGCAACGTCCATCCCATGCTCCGCTCACCAGGCGGTTGGTACGAAGAGGATGCCGCGTGGGCGATCGTCGCGATCACCTTTCCGCACCTCTTCACGGCGTTTGAGCGTCGCTGCGCCGAGCGCACGATCAAGGACTCGTGGCCGGATGCCTGGGAGGCGATCTTCGGCACCGTGCTGCAGCCGGGCGAGTCCCACGAGAAGGACCGGCGTGCGTTCGAGCGCGAGCACGCCGGCCATTGGATCGTCACCTCGGCCATTACGTCGAAGCACGAGCCCGGCTTCGTCGAGGTCGTTGCCACGCTCGGCGGCAAGCGCGGCCCGGGGACCGAGGAGCGCCGCTTCCTCGTCCCGTGCGCGGAATACAGCATCGGTCGCTTCGGCTTCGTGATCGACGAGGCACGCCACCAGATCTACGGCGGCCCCTCCGACTTCGCCGGATGGAGGTGACCCATGCCCTGGCGCCTCATTGCCAAAGCCTTCGGCTGGCGAACCGCGAACGACGAGGACGGCGAAACGCCGCTCCTCGTCGTCTGGCACCCGCGCCTCAAGCGGCACTTCACCGGCTCCGACGCCTGGAGACGCGCCGTGCGCGTCTCCGTCCGCGCGCCGGAGCCTTACCCAACCGATACGGCCAGAGAGGAGGTCCGGTCATGAAAGCGTACCTCGTCGCCGTGAACCTCCTGGTTCACGCGCACCACAATCCCGAGAGCGCCATCGCTGACGCGCTCGACGGCATCCTGACGCCTGATATGCGCAAGCACGCCGGGGCCAACTCGGCGCTGATCGACTGGGCGGTCGCCGGCGACGATCTCTCTTCATCCATCGCGGGTGTCTCCCTCGCCGATGACTACACGGCGGACGTGTCCGCTTTTCCCTTGTGGCCGGTGGGGACGGTGCGATGAACGGGCCACCGGACCGCCGCTTCGCGCTCGCGCGCATGGAGGTCGCGCAGGCCGAGACGCAACGCCATCTCGGCGTCATCGAGCGCCAGATCGCGGCACGCGCAGAGCGGCTGACGGTCACCGATCGGGCGAAGCGACGGCGGCACGTCCGGAGCGCTTCGAGCTGGACGAACGCTGACGAGCGTCTGTTTCAGCAGCACCTCGCAGAACTTGCCCTCGCCCGCCGCGGCGACATCGACGCACTTACACGCAGGCTCGACCGGCAGGAGACGGCGATCGCCGAGTTTCGGAGTCGCAATCTCGTTTCCGCTGCGGGGCAGTGAGAGATCAAGCCTCAACATTGCGAAGGCGAGCGAAGAGACCTGACGCGTGCCGGCGGCGTCGTGTGTCGTACGGCCTGCCGTGACCTCCCGGTTTCGGCGGCGGGTGCCCCTTTGCCGTCACTCCCTCGGTTTGTGCTGCGGTCTGAACCGTCCGCGGTCCGCTTCAAGGGCAAGTCGCGAAGCGATCGGCGGCCGCCGTCTCGCGATGGGGGGCCGCGTCCTTCGCAGGCCTGAAGGCCCGCTTGTCCGCAACCCGCCCATGCTCGCGCTGGCAGCCGCCGCCCCCTGAAGCGGCCCGCTGGGGCCGGTTCTGGTCGACCGCACCCGAGGGAGCGACGGCAAAGGCCCAATCGCATCCCAGGTGAAACCGAGAAAGGATCACACCATGACCAAGACCGCCCGCTCTCCTCGCTCCGCAGCCCGCGTCATCCCGCTCCGCCGCGGCACGACCCTCGAAATGGTCCGCCTCGCCTGCCCCGACTCGGCGCAGACCCTGCGCATATCCGAGAGCTTCGGGCTCGCTGTCCTCGACAGCGACGGCATCCGCGACCTGCACGAGCGGCTCGTCGTCGAGACCGCCGACGCCCTCAAAGAGGGGCTCAGCGACCGTGCGATGGAAATTCACCTCCAGCGCATCGTCGGCTCCTATGTCGGCTCTGCCCACGGCGCCGGCCAGTTCTACTCCCGCGCCGTGACCGAGGCGCGCGAGGTCACTGCCAAACTTGCCAACGATGCCCGCGACGAGGACCTCGACGGCCCCGTCGGCTTCGACAGCCAGGCGCAGCGCAAACGCGAGTTCGCGGCCGACATGGGACTGCAGGCCCACGCACTCCGCATGGCGGCCGAGGGCGCCGTCGCCGCCTACGAGCAGGTCATCGGCGAAGCCTGGAAGCCCTTCGAGCGGCAGGTCGAACACGCCGGTGAGACCGTCTCGAAGAAGGCCGCCGCGGTCCAGATGTCGGCTTTCGAATAGGCCTCAGGGCGGGGCTTGGGCCCCGCCTTTCACTTCGCTCACTCTAAGGGCCGGTTGTGAGACCGGCCCTTTTTCGTGTCGCCGGCAAAACCAAGACAAACCCGATGAGAAAGAGAAGAGCGACGCTCCGCGCCGACGGCCCCTCCCGGTTCGCGGTCCATGCGGCGGATGCCGCGCACGCGCAACGGCTGCGCCGTCCTCCGCTCCGCTGCGGCCCGGTGGGTGCGCGAGCGCGAGATGCCGCCGCCGCGGACCCCGTGAGGGGCCGCGACAGGCGCGGCCTCCGAACCGGAGGTTGTTGAAATGAGCAGGATGGAAGAGAAGCCGCGCGCCGACGTCTACGCGCGCATCACCAATCGCATCGTCGCCGACCTGGAGCGCGGGGTGCGGCCGTGGGTGAGGCCTTGGAGCACAGCAAATGCCGCCGGTCGCATCACCCGGCCGCTGCGCCACAATGGAATGCCGTACCAGGGCATCAACGTCGTGTTGCTGTGGTCGGAAGCCGTCGCGCGCGGCTTCGCGTCGTCGACGTGGATGACATTCAAGCAATCGCTCGAACTCGGCGGCCACATCCGCAAAGGCGAGAGCGGAACGATAGTGGTCTACGCCAACAAGGTCACCAAGACGGAGACGGACGACAACGGAGATGACGTCGAGCGGACGGTGCCGTTCCTGCGCGTCTATACGGTGTTCTGTGTCGACCAGATCGATGATCTGCCCGAGCAGTACTACAAGGCCGGTGTTCCGAGCACGCCGCCGGCGCAGCGCATCGCACATGCGGACGCCTTCTTCGCCAATACCGCCGCGACGATCCGGCACGGTGGCGACAAGGCGTATTTCGCGCCATCGCTCGACCTCATCCAGATGCCGCCGTTCGAGAGCTTCCGCGACGCGGAGAGCTACACGGCCACCCTCGCGCATGAGTGCGTGCACTGGACGGCGCCGGCACATCGCGTCAACCGCGATCTCAGCCGTTACGCCAAGGACCGCAGCGAGCGCGCCCGCGAAGAGCTGGTCGCGGAGCTCGGCGCCTGCTTCCTCAGCGCAGACCTCGGGATCGTGCCCGAACTCGATCCGCGCGCGGACCACGCGAGCTACCTCGCATCGTGGTTGGAGGTGCTCTCCAATGACAAGCGCTTCATCTTCTCTGCTGCCGCGCACGCGCAGCGCGCCGTGACGTTCTTGCACGGCCTCCAGCCGAAAGCAGCAGAGGTCAACGAGGCGGCATAAGCGCAAGGACATTGCGCTCGGATTTCTTGTCGTCCACCGCTAGCTCTTCGCGAGCTCACCAAGGCCTCGCCTCGTGGCGGGGCCTTCGCATGTGAACCGCTGTGCGGGTTCTGCGTCCGGGAATGACGAGACTTCCTCGTCACCTCATCAGGGGCGTGGCTGGCAGTGCGGCGACGGGGCCGTCACTGTCAGCCCGAGGTGATCGGGTCTGCCTGGATCGGCGTCTTCGGAGACGGCGACAGCTTGGCGAACTGCGAAGTGCGTTCGGGGGCATTGCCGGTGCATCGATCGCGCGGGATGTACCTCAGGTGGAAGGCTCGTTTCATCGTCGGCACGGCGACCGTCGCTGCGGTGAGGTGCCCGTCGCCAGTTACATCCTCTCGGTTGGCTTGCCGCGCCCAGTGCGTCCTCGATTTGGCATGTCTAACCGAAGGCCGTCGTCGCTGCGCTCCGCCTCGATTCCAAGACCGCAACGGCCGTTCTCCGCTTTCTTCCCCTGGCCGCTGCGCGCCCATTCCTCGCGGGGCAAGAAAGCCTCGCCCTGGCCGCCCTCTACTGCGTGGCGGCCCTTGGGGTGCGGTCCGATCGCCTCCGGTCAACGACCGCCATCGAGGCCGCGGTGGTCGCGACCCGAGAACCGAAAGAGGATACGAACATGGCTACCATCGGCAACTTCACCGTCAACGGCAACGGCTTCGTCGGCTCCGTCAAGACTCTCGCTCTCGGCACCGTGAAGGCCAAGATCGTCCCGGCCGACCGCACGTCTGACAAGGCCCCGGACTACCGCATCTTCGCCGGCACCATCGAGTTCGGCGCCGCCTGGAAGAAGAAATCTCAGGAGCAGAACCGCGACTACCTCTCAGTTAAGCTGGACGACCCGAGCTTCGCGGCTCCGATCTACGCCACGCTGGTCGAGGTCGAAGGCGAGGAAGGCCACTCGCTCATCTGGTCCCGCCCGAACCGCGACTGAGGTTCTGCGACGAAGGCCTCGCCGTAAGGCGGGGCCTTCCCGCAGTGAAGCAGCTAATGGGCGTCTCGGGGTCGTCGATGCACGAGAACGAAATGACGCGGCCGGTTGTGCGGCATTTCAGGCTGCCAAGCGCCCCATGGCTTTCATCAGCACGTCATTATATTCGACGCCCGTTCCAGTGTTCTTGGCGATGTAAAGGGCTTGATCAGCGGAGCAGAGAAGCTCGTCAAGGTCAGCCGATGAGCGGCGACACAGCGCATAGCCAACGCAAGTCGAGACGCTGATCTCATGGCCCTGGATTGAGAACGGCTCGGCGATCGCGCTTCGCAAGCGTTGCGCGAGGGCGGCGGCTTCTTCAACATTGCGCAGATCGCGCTGGATGACGGCGAATTCATCGCCTCCGAGCCGGGCCGCGATGTCGCCGGGACGAAGCGAATTCGTCAGGCGCGTCGCAATCGCCTTGAGCAAGCCGTCGCCGACGGGATGACCGAATACGTCGTTCACCGGTTTGAATTTATCAAGATCGAGACAATGGACGGCGAGCAACGCGCGATTGTCGGCGATTGCGATATGGCTATCGAACCACTCCCGCAGTGCAAGCCGGTTTGGCAAAGTCGTCAGCACGTCTCGGCGCGCCAATGCTTCGAATGTCAACCGTTTCGCGATCTCGATACTGGCTGCGGCCGATCGCGCAAGCACGCTTTGCGCGCCGCCAGCGAGCAATGCGATCATCATCGCGGCCGTCGCCCAGTAAATCGGATCCCAACGTAGTGCCGCGGCCACCGTGGCTGGAACGATGCCGATGATCATGCTGGGAATCGCGATCCTCGGACGTAAACCGACGCCCGCTGCCGCGCCTGCCCCGTAACCGACAAGGAGGCAGACCGTGAGCATATGGAACCGCGCCGGTTCCAGCGTAAAGACATAGGCTGCCGACGAACCGAGGACCGCTGCAAATTGGTAGTAGGCAATCGCGAACCGCTGTTCCAGCAGGCGGGCCTCATGGACATCGAGATGCGGCGCTGCGGACTTCCCACGACCGAGAATGAGTACAGCGATCCGCGCGCCGCTCGACAGAACCCCGATGAGCGCGCAGGCCATGAGGATGATGTCATGCGCTGCGAACGCCATTGCGCTGAACGACAGCACGAAGCCGACCGACATAATCGTCGTCGGCGTCAGCGTGGTGTAAATGCTACGTACAAGCTCTACATGGACGCTATTACGTACTGTTTCTGTTCGAAATGGCATTCCCGGTCCGTCGCATCTGCTTTGCGCCTGGCGACGAATACTATGCCGGACGTTAACATCGAGGTAGCAAAGCAGGCCCTAATACGGAGCGGTTAATGAATGACGATATTATTGCGTCGCATTCGATGAAACTCCTCGGCGGGGCGATCTCACAGCGACGCCAAGAGGCGAGAGTTCCACAGAGTCGCTGGCATTTTGCTGACAGTCGCCGCCCTTGGCGAAGCTTACGTTCGATAAGCCGAAACGGAAACGACACTATAGCGTCGTTGAGTTATCCCGACTTCGACCGAGCCGTTCAACAAGCCCTAACGCCGTCGCTACAAGGCAACCGGCGATGATTCCGATTGTGAGGCTTTCAACAAGCGTGAGAACGAAGGTGGCGAGGAGGACGCTCGCACTCCGCCAATGGCGGAGCAGGCGCGTAAATTCCTCCTTCTCGGCCATATTCCAGCACACCGCCACCAAGACACCGGCCAGCGCGGAGAGAGGGATGTAGCTGGCCAACGGCGCCGCCACGAGCATAAAGATCAGCAGGAAGCCCGCATGCATAATTCATGAAAGCGGGCTGCGTGCGCCAGCGCGAATATTTGTTGCTGTCCGTGCGATCGTTCCGGTGACGCTGATGCCGCCAAAAAACGCAGAAGCAATATTGGCGATGCCCTGAGCGACCAGTTCCATGTTGGAACGATGCTTCCTTCCTGTCATGCCATCCGCGACCTTCGCCGACAATAAACTTTCAATACCTCCGAGCAGAGTGAAGGACAGCGCAGTGGGCAGCACTTGCACCAGCAAAGACTGCGAAATCAGTGGGAGACGGGGCTCGGGAAGGCCATGCGGGATTCCTCCGAAGTGACTTCCGATCGTCTCTATCGGAGCGTGGAAAATGAGGGCGACGAGAGAGGCCAACGCAACCGCCACCAACATTCCGGGCCATGTCGGCCGCCAGCTGCGGAGGACAAAGATGAGCGTCGCCGTTCCGATGCCGATCGCTGCGGCTGCTGGAGTGAGTGTCGGCAGGACATTCGCCAGAGCCGAGAGCTTCGGAAAGAGGGGGCCAGGTTCGGGCCCCGCGAGCGTCAGGCCGCCCAAATCCTTTAGCTGGCTCGCGAGAATCGTCACCGCTATTCCGCAGGTGAAGCCGACAGTGACGGCGTGGGGAATGTAGCGGATGAGCGATCCGAGCCTCAACACCCCGATCACGGTCATCATGAGCCCCGATAACAAGACCGTAAGCAAAAGTCCGTCGAGGCCAAACCGTGTTACGGTGGCGGAGACCAGTACGATAAACGCGCCAGCGGGCCCGCCAATCTGGAAGCGGCTTCCGCCCAATGCGGAAACCAGCGCGCCGCCGATGATCGACGTATAAAGACCGCGGTCCGGAGAAACGCCGGACGCGACCGCAATTGCCATAGAGAGTGGAAGAGCGACAATGGCGACTGTCAGCGCCGCCATCACGTCGGCTCTGAAGGCCTCAAGTCGATAACCCTCGGCCCATACCATGGCGAGCTTGGGACGATAGAGGTGGGCTGTGGAAGAGCCGTCGGGCACTGCGCGAACCGCCGAGAGTGGGAAAGAACCCTTCTTAAGCGCATGACCGTCGCGAACCAAGATCAATTGACCCTCGCCAACCAAGAAATTCGCATCACGCTCATTTGGACTGTTGCAAGGCTTTGCAAAATCAATTTGCCGGAGGGCGAAATCGCCTCTACCTCGGGTCTTCTCCACTCGCATCAGGACCCCATATCAACTTGGCCATGGTAGCGCGCGAAGGAGCCGGATTGCCCGATCAGCTTGCCCTTTTTGCAGAAAAAGCCCGCCTTCCGGAGGGGCTTGATTATGTCCCGGGCTTCATCTCCCGGGAGGAGGAGTTGGAACTCGTCGGACACGCATCGGGCCTCCCGCTTCAGCCGTTCCAGTTCGGCCAATATGAGGGAAAGCGCCGCGTGGCCTCGTTTGGCTGGCGCTACGATTATTCGGCGCGCCGTCTTCTGCCAGCGGATCCTATTCCGTGCTGGCTCAATCCGCTGATCCATCGGATTGAAACATTCGGCGGTCCCGGCATACGCGTCGCCCAAATCCTCTGCACCGAGTACCAACCCGGCGTCGGTATCGGCTGGCACCGCGACAAACCGCATTTCGATCGGATATTCGGCATCTCCCTCGCCTCTTCGTGCAAGCTTCGCTTCCGCCGGACGCTTGGCGATACGTGGGAGCGCCTTGCCCTCGAGGTTGAGCCGAGGTCGGTTTACAAGATGTCAGGGGCTTCCCGGCTGGAGTGGGAGCACAGCATTTCCGCTGTCGATGAGCTGCGTTATTCGGTGACACTACGTACTTTGAAAAGCGGTGGCGATGTCCCGTCGGCCGATCAAAAAGGATCGTCGAGCTGATGGCGCGGCGAACCGGAAGCGCCGATCTCCCGCTGCACGGCGGACGTGTCCCACCCTGGCTCGCCGAACGCATGGCCACGCTCGGTGCAATCATCACGCAAGCTGTCGTCCACCACTATGGCCGAAACGAATTCCTCGAGCGGCTGTCGCATCCGTTCTGGTTCCAGTCGTTCGGCGCCGTGATGGGGATGGATTGGCATTCGTCCGGCATCACCACCAGCGTCATCGGCGCGCTGAAACGCGGTCTTGGGCCGCTGCAGCAGGAGCTCGGCATCCACGTCTGCGGGGGTCGCGGACGACATTCGCGCCGCACGCCCGATGAACTGATTATGCTCGGCGAGCGCACCGGCTTCGATGCGGGCGCGCTGACACGCGCCAGCCGCTTGGTCGCCAAGGTCGACAGCGCGGCGGTGCAGGACGGTTTCGATCTCTACCTGCACGGCTTCTTCGTCACCGATGATGGGAAGTGGACCGTCGTTCAGCAGGGCATGAACGGCGACAAGCGGCAGGCCCGGCGATACCATTGGCATTCGCAGAATCTAAGTAGTTTCGTCGAGGAGCCGCACAGCGCCATCGACGGCCCGGCCCAGGGCGAGATCGTCAACCTCACGGACCGACGCGCTAAACAATCGCGCTCCGCTCAAGTCGAAATGCTGGGCGACCTCGGACCGACGGGCATCATTCGCGAATACCAAGCCCTAAATGCTCCGGCAGTAGCACAGCCTGAATTGCCACATCTCATCATGCCGGCGCACCACGACGTGCGCGCGAGCGACGTCTTCACGCGCCGGCTTCACGGCACGCTCGCGGCCGCAGCGGAACGCGGACCGGTGGATTTTCCCGAATTGCTGCTGACGCCGGGCGTCGGCGCCCGCACGGTCCAATCACTGGCCATGGTCGCGGAAGTCATCCATGGCGCGCCGTTTCGTTTCCGCGATCCCGCGCGGTTTTCACTGGCGCACGGCGGCAAGGATCGCCACCCCTACCCCGTGCCGATCAAAGTCTATGACGAGACTATTCGCGTTCTAAAATCGGCCGTGCAGCAAGCGAAGCTCGGCGTTGACGAGCGGATACTCGCGCTCAAGCGGCTCGACGAACAGTCACGGCGCTTGGAGAAATCCGCGAGCGGTCCGTCATTCGACGCATTTGTGACCGATGAGAGAAATAAATCGGTTTCGCTCGGTGGACGCTCTGTGTTCGGATGGGAAAGTGACGGGGTCGTGAGCGGACCGCGGGTTGCTCGTTCTGACCAATCGAAGTGAACTCCGGGATGGGCCGGATGTTTTATCCCGATATCTGAGGGACGTATGACCATGGCCGACTCCGCTTCAGAAATCGACCTTGCACTCATCGACCGCTATTGGCACGCCGCAAATTATTTGTCGGTCGGCCAGATCTATCTTTTAGACAACCCTTTACTCCGCAAGCCGCTGAAGCCGGAACACATCAAACCACGGCTACTCGGCCACTGGGGCACGACACCGGGCTTGAACTTCATCTATGCCCATCTCAACCGCGTCATCAAAGCCCGTGACCTGGACATGATCTACGTCTGCGGCCCCGGTCACGGCGGACCGGGCATGGTGGCAAATACCTACCTCGAAGGCACTTACACCGAGATCTACCCCGATATCGGCCGCGACATGGATGGCCTGCGAAAGCTCTTCCGTCAGTTTTCCTTTCCGGGTGGCATTCCCAGCCACGCCGCGCCGGAGACGCCCGGCTCGATCCATGAAGGCGGCGAACTCGGCTATGCGCTCGTTCACGCCTATGGCGCCGCTTTCGATAATCCGGATCTCGTTGTCGCCTGCGTCATTGGTGACGGTGAGGCTGAGACCGGTCCGCTCGCAGCATCCTGGCACTCGAACAAATTCCTCAATCCGGTCCATGATGGCGCCGTCCTGCCGATCCTGCATCTCAACGGATACAAGATCGCCAATCCGACCATCCTCGGCCGTCTTGACGATGACGAGTTGTTCAATCTGCTGAGAGGTTATGGACACGAGCCGCTGGCCGTCGAAGGGGATGACCCTGCCAAGATGCATCAGCGGATGGCGGTGGTGGTCGACGAGGCGCTCGATCGGATCGCGGATATCCAGCGCGATGCCAGGAGCGCCGGCAAAGTGAGCCGGCCGCGTTGGCCGATGATTGTGCTTCGTAGCCCCAAGGGTTGGACCGGTCCAAAGGAAGTCGATGGCAAAAAGGTCGAAGGCTTCTGGCGGGCGCACCAGGTGCCTATCGACCAAGTGAGGACCAATCCCGCCCACCTAGATATCCTCGAAGCCTGGATGCGGAGCTATCTGCCCGAAACGCTATTTGATGCCGATGGGCGTCTGCTCCCGGATCTGCAGGCGCTAGCCCCGGTCGGCGGCCGCCGGATGGGCGCCAATCCGCACGCGAATGGCGGAACGCTAAAGCGCAAGCTGGAACTGCCCGACTATCGCGCGCACGCGGTCGAGGTATCGGCACCCGGCACTCTTATGGCTGAAGCGACCCGGGTCATGGGCAGCTTTCTGCGTGACGTGATCCGGCTCAACGCGGAAGCAAGAACATTCCGGCTGATGGGCCCCGACGAGACCAGCTCAAATCGGTTGGATGACGTGTTCGAGGCAACCGACCGGGTGTGGATGGAACCGATCAAGCATTATGACGTCCATCTCGCGCAAGACGGCCGCGTCATGGAAGTCCTGAGCGAGCACCTGTGCCAGGGCTGGCTCGAAGGCTATCTCCTGACCGGACGGCACGGTCTGTTCAATTGTTACGAGGCATTCGTTCACATTGTCGATTCAATGTTCAATCAGCATGCGAAGTGGCTGGAAGTGTCGCGACGTCTTCCTTGGCGGCGGCCGATCGCGTCGCTTAACTATCTCCTGAGTTCGCATGTCTGGCGCCAGGATCACAACGGCTTCAGTCATCAGGATCCCGGGTTCGTCGATCTCGTTGCCAACAAGGATGCCGACATTGTCCGCATCTACTTCCCGCCCGATGCCAACACCCTCTTGTGGGTGACCGATCACTGCCTACGGACCTACGATCGTATCAATGTCATCGTTGCCGGCAAGCAGCCGGCGCCGCAATGGCTCTCGATGCCGGAAGCCGAAGCACACTGCGCCGCCGGCATCGGCATCTGGTCGTGGGCCGGAACGGAAAAAGCCGAATCTCCGGATGTGGTGATGGCCTGTGCCGGCGACGTTCCGACATTGGAGACGCTCGCTGCCGTCACGCTACTGCGTGAAGCCTTTCCTGATCTCGGCATCCGCGTGGTGAACGTGGTGGACCTGATGGCGCTGCAGCCGCAGGAACAGCATCCGCACGGTCTTTCCGACAAGGAGTACGATCGGATACTTCCACCCGACACGCCGGTGATTTTTGCTTACCACGGCTATCCTTACATGATCCACCGCCTGGCCTATAACAGGGCCAATCACGACAACATGCATGTCCACGGCTTTCGCGAAAAAGGCACGACGACGACGCCGTTCGACATGGTCGTCCTCAACGAGCTTGATCGGTACCATCTGGCGATCGCGGCGATCGAACGCGTTCCAGCGCTTGCTCGCACAGGCACGTCGGCGCGGCAGACGTTTCATGCCAAGCTGATCGAGCACCACCGCTATATTCGCGAACATGGCGAAGACATGCCGGAGGTGCAGGACTGGCACTGGCAGAACAAGGAAGCGATGGACTGAGGGCGTGAAAAAATGAAAGCCATCCTGGCCCTCAATTCCGGCTCGTCGAGCGTCAAATTCGCTTTGTACGAACCGCATACATCAGAGCCCGTCCTTCTCTATCGCGGTTTGCTGGATTTGCACGGCAAGGACGGCCACTTCGCGATCAAGGATGCGGCTGGAAAGCCGGTTCAAGGCGCTGATTCGCCGACGGTCGATCCGCAAGCCGATCTCGCCACATCCTTGTTAAACCGAGTGGAGCAGCTTCTCGACGGCCGAGAGCTCGTGGCGGTTGGTCATCGGATCGTTCATGGGGGCTTGAAGTATGTGGCGCCCGTCCTGATCGATACCGAAATCGTCCAGGACTTCGATCGATTGACGCCGCTGGCGCCGCTTCACCAGCCGGCCTGTCTCGATCTTGTTCGCAGTCTCCTGGCGTCGCGACACAAGCTGCGCCAGGTCGCGTGCTTCGACACCGCCTTCCATCACGACCTTTCCCCGATTTATCGCCGTTTTGCGCTGCCGCTCGAATATGAAGCGAAAGGCATTCGCCGCTATGGCTTTCATGGATTGTCTTTCGAGTACATCGCGAAGCAATACGAGCAGCGTGACCTGCGGATAGTTGTCGCTCATCTCGGAAGCGGAAGCAGTCTCTGTGCGATCCGCAATGGACGAAGCGTCAACACCACGATGAGTCTCACGCCGCTCGATGGCCTCATGATGGCAACGCGAAGCGGCTCTATCGATCCCGGCGTCTTGCTTTACCTGCAACAGTCGGAGCGCATGTCCGCGGCCGCGATTGAGGACCTGCTTTATCATAAATCCGGGCTGCTCGGCGTGTCCGGCCTTTCCGCCGATATGAGGACGCTGCTCGCGAGTTCGGATTCGAGAGCTAGGGAGGCCGTTGACCAGTTCTGCGCCCGCGTCGCCGAGCAGATCCTCGTGATGGCGACGAGCATGAATGGAGTGGACGTGCTGGTCTTCACCGGGGGAATTGGCGAACACAGCCAGGAAATTCGCGACAACGTTTGCGCGCGACTGAAATGGATCGGCCTCTCAAAAGAGGGCGAAAGCGCCAGTACAGATCATCGCATTGCGGTTCGTGCAATTCCTACTGACGAAGAGTTCGTTATCGCGCTTCACACACTCGGTGTCCTGCACTGACTGAGTCTCGGGCGAGGACACTTATCCAAACGCGGACCGGTTGAGATAAGTCTCTTCGGATGGTCGTGCATGCTCGCCCGATCCGCTACACGCGGCCACGGCTTGCTGCGTAGACTTTGGTGAATTCTGCCCCAATGAGAAAGATCTGGGCTGAGTAATAGACCCACAGGAACAGCAAAATCAGCCCGCCTGCCGCGCCATAACTGGAGGCTGCGGCACTCGTGCCGAGGTACCACCCAATCAAACTCTTGCCGATCGTGAACAGGACGGCAGTGACAAGCGCGCCGATAAACACATCCCGCCACGCGATCGGCCGATCGGGCAGCACCTTGTAGATCGCCGCAAACAGAGCAGCGAGGATCGCGGCGGAAATGATGAAATTGAGAACTGCCAGCAAAACCGTCGCGAACGGCCATCGGCTGTCCAGGTAGCCGCTCAGCGTGGAAAGCCCCGCGCTGACCACCAGCGAAACAATGAGAAGAAAACCGAGAGCAGCGACAAGACCCAGGCTCACGGCGCGCGCGCGGACAAGGCGCGAGACCGTACCACCTTTCGGCTTTGCCTTCCAAATCCGGTTGAGCGCAGTTTGCATCTCACCAAATACGCCGGACGCGGTGAGAAGAAGGGTGGCAAAGCCTATGGCGGATGCGAGGATCCCGGAGGATTTGGATGAAGCGCTTGTCAACGCGCTCTGAACCACATCAGCAGCCTGCTGTCCCATCAAGCCGGTTAACTGCCCCAAAATGGCGCCTTGGGCAGCGTCGTGCCCAAAAATCAAGCCAGCGATCGAAATGACGATGAGCAAAACTGGCGCAAGAGACGTCACTGTATAAAACGAAATTGCCGCCCCCCTGCTCAACGCATCGTCTTCGATGAAATTGATGGCGGTCTCTTTAAGCAGGGACCAGAGGCGCGGCATGGTTCGTCATTATACCCTTCGAGGAAATAGGCAGGCGCTACAACTCGGACGTATTCCCCTAGTCCATTGTCCATGGGGTGCCGTAGTAATCGTAAACCTTCCGGCCACGGGCCGGATCCGTCCAATCCCAATCCGAGTCGTTTGCGTAGCGGGGCGCGCCCTCGAGTTGTTGCTTGCTGATATTGGTGCGGTAGCCGCCCAGCCGGGTATCGTAAGTCAGTTGCGCCCAAGGAACGGGATAATGGTCATGGCCCATGCCGAGAAAGCCGCCGAACGCCAAGACCGCGTAAGAAACTTTGCCGCTACGCTTGCTGATCATCACGCGTTCGATCGAGCCGATCTTTTCTTCACCCGTGCCATAAACATTTGTGCCTTCGACCTTGTCACTGCTGATGAGGTCGTAAGTTTCGCGATCTTCTGACGCCATTGCCGTCTCCTCCAATGAAAATAGCAAACTAAATACCGCAGCCAAGGTTCCACGGACATGAAGATGGGCTTAGAGCCGGATCGCTGCCGAGTGCCCACGCGTCGGGACGCGATTGTGTCAATGCCGGCCGAGCGGCATCTGTTATACAGGCGGGCTTGGGGGAATCATGGAACAAAGAATTCGGCCGGAGAGCGACAAGAGCGATAGCAAGGAGACTTTTCTCAGTCGGCTCGGCCCCGGGCTCATCACCGGCGCCTCCGACGATGATCCGTCTGGCATCGGCACATACAGTCAAGCCGGCGCTCAACTCGGGTTCGGCATTGGCTGGACCATGCTCGTCAGCTATCCGTTGATGGTGGCAATCCAGGAACTCTCTGGCAGAATCGGCAGAACAACCGGCCATGGGATCGCCGGCAACGTCTGTCGCAATTATCCGCCGCCGGTTATCTGGTCGCTCGTCACGCTTCTGTTTGTCGCGAATACGATCAATGTTGCGGCCGATCTCGGCGCCATGGGCGACGCGCTCAAATTGCTTATCGGAGGCCCGGCGCCACTTTATGTAGTTGTTTTCGGCATCGTCTCGGTCCTGGCGCAGGTCTTCCTGAACTATGAGCGATATGTCGCCATCCTCAAGTGGCTGACCTTGGTATTGTTCGCGTACGTGATTGCGCTGTTCGTAGTGAAGGTGCCTTGGGACGAGGCGCTCGCCGGTCTTTTCGTCCCAAAAATTGAGTTGAGCGGGGCGTTCCTGACGACGTTGGTGGCGATCCTCGGCACGACTATCTCGCCATATCTCTTCATTTGGCAGTCATCCCAAGAGGCCGAAGAGCAGGATATCGATCCGCAAAAAAAGCCACTGAAAAAGGAGCCCGAGAACGAGACCAAGGAAGTATGGCGCATTCGGATCGACACTCTTGTCGGTATGGCGATGTCGAATATCATTGCGATCGCGATCATCTTGACGACGGCAGCCACTCTGCACAGCAAGGGCGTCACCAATATTCAATCGTCTTCGCAGGCCGCGGAGGCTCTTAAGCCGATCGCCGGCGCCTTTGCGGAGCTGATCTTTGCGCTTGGTATTATTGGAACCGGCCTGCTTGCTATTCCGGTGCTTGCTGGCTCGACCGCCTACGCCATTGGGGAAGGCCGCAAATGGCCGGTCGGGCTATCGCGCAAACCCAAAGAGGCGATCGCGTTCTACTCGGTGCTCGCCCTGTCCGTCGCCACCGGCATCGCGCTCAATTTTACGCCGATCGATCCAATCCAGGCGCTTTACTGGAGCGCCGTCATCAACGGCATCCTTGCCGCCCCGGTCATGATCATTATGATGCTTCTCGTACGCAAACAGTCCGTGATGGGCGACTTGATCGTGAAGGGCCCAGTTTGTTGGCTGGGCTGGCTCGCGACCGCTGTGATGTCTCTTTGCATCCTCGGAATGGGATTTTCATTTGTCGCATAACCTCGTAGCAGACACTGCACAGGGCCAACGCCAGCCATGGGCCCAGTAAGCAGGCGTTAGAGGTCTAATTGACTACCGTACTGCCGAACGTTTCAACAAATGGTCTCGAGTAGGTTCGAATTGGGATGCGGAAATTTCTAAATTACATGCTGTGGGAGATCGAAGAACCCCCAGATCGGATCGGTATCATTGGGGTGGCGATCATGGGAAGCTTTCTGTTGTTCTGTTTTTTCATGTGGTTTTACGCGCCGACGCACGTCGCCAATTAGGTCGGCGAGCGTGCAAGAGCACATTAGGCCGCCGAATACGCGAAGACGTTTCCGCTGCTGCCGCAAGGCCCCATTGCGAAGTCTGCCGCTCATTCGCCTCAAGTCAGATGAACGGCTTCCCGCCCGTCACTGCGACGGTCGTCCCCGACGTATAACTGGAGAGGGGATCCGCGAGCATGACGTAGGCGGTCGCCAATTCGGCTGGTTGGCCCGGTCGCTTCATCGGCACCTGTTTCCCAAACGTCTTCACCGCCTCCTCCGGCATCGTTGACGGGATCAGCGGCGTCCAAATCGGGCCTGGCGCGACCGCGTTCACACGTATGCCCCTCTCCGCGAGCATTTGCGCGAGACCGCCCGTGAAATTCTGGATAGCGCCTTTCGTCGTCGCGTATGCCAGCAGGATCGGATTGGGCATGTCGGAATTGACGGATGCCGTATTGATGATCGCAGCACCCGGCTTCATGTGCGGAACCGCCGCCTTTGCGAGGTAGAACATCGCGTGGATATTAACCTCGAAAGTCGTGCGCCACTCCTCATCGCTGATGTCGCCGATATCCTTAAACGTTGCTTGGTGCGCGGCATTGTTAACGAGGATATCGATACCGCCAAGCTCATCGACGGCGCGTTTAGCGATCTCCCTGCAATGCTCCGGATCGCGTATGTCTCCCGACACCAAAACGGCTTTCCGACCCTCTTTTTCGACGAGTGTCTTGACCGCCTTCGCGTCATCATTCTCGCTTAGATAGCCGATCAAAATGTCAGCACCCTCTCTCGCGTAAGCGATTGCGACAGCCCGACCGATGCCGCTGTCGCCACCGGTGATGATGGCTTTGAGGCCTTTCAGCTTGCCAGAGCCCTTGTAGCTCTCCTCGCCATGGTCCGGCTTCGGGTCCATTTTGTCGGTCGCGCCTGGCATAACCTGCTTCTGGGCAGGGAAAGGAGGGGTCGGATGGGATGGCATAGTAAATTGCTCCAGTTGTTCGACTTCAAACAACTTGGCAGTGTCGATCGTTCCGATCCCGGACTTTTCTGCGAGTTTTCCGCAGGTTGCAGGCCACGATGCGCCATACCGATACCGGAACTGAATTGTCCGACCGATTCTATCTTGCGGGCGTTCCCATCTTCCGACTTTGCACCGATCAGTGGTCTCTCGCCTTGGCCGGAATGAGCTTGCCCCGATTGGCGCGCAGTCCGCGAAAAAACTCCTCAACGTATGGCAGGAGTTCGAAAAGCACGATAAGCGTCATGATGCACGCAACATACATCGCAGGCAGTGGTTGGGATTTCCAACTGAGATCAGTCAGCAAGGGCTCCGGTCCTATGCCAAAGAGCGCCAGGAATTGTCCCCAGTGCAGTGAGAAAACGCTGACGATCGCCATCAACGGAATCATCTCGAGAAAGCTATGGACGTGCTGTTCGCTCGGGGTGACCGTGCGCGCGGTCGTCGCATAGCTTACGTCCCACAGCGCGGTTACCTCATGCACGAAGAACATCAGGATCATCACGGCGATAACGAGCGGGTTGATATTCAAGAACATCGCCGCCAGCAGAGGTATGCCGACCTCCGCGAATATGAGAAGATGAATCAAGGATTCCTTTGCGCCGGTGGTCGTCTCGATGTGGCTGGCGCGATGGCATAGCCAATCGGCAAAACCGGCCGTCAACCAGAGTGGCAGAATGAAGTACATCAAAATGATCGCCGTGGGATCGTTCAGCATCTGCAATCAGGCGCTGCGCATCGCGGATCATCACATTTCCGCGCGGCCTTTCGACGAGCCGCGCGGCCAAAGGGCTCCGATCGATCTGTTCTTTTGCTCACTTGCCGACCAGCACGGCGACGCTTTCGCCATCGTGCTCACGGGAGCTGGCGCGGACGGATCGGTCGGCGTCAAAGCGATCAAAGAAGCTGGCGGGATCGTTCTGGTCCAGGACCCAAACGAAGCGGAATACGCGTCGATGCCGCGTAACGCCATCGCGACCGAGATGGCTGACTTCGTTCTGCCGGTCCGCCAACTGGCCAAACGTGTCGTCGAGCTTTTGAACACACGCGAAAAGGCCATGCCGGCGATCGTCCAGGATTCCCAGGAAGATGAGCTGCGCCGCATCCTCGGATACGTCCGTACACGAACCGGGCATGACTTTTCGCAATACAAGAAGGCGACCATTGTCCGTCGCGTCGCCCGTCGGATGCAGGTCTCCCGCAAAGACACATTGAACCAGTATTACAACTATCTGCGCGAGAACGTCGAAGAGGCGCAGGCGCTGTTCGGCGATTTCCTGATTTCTGTCACGACGTTTTTTCGCGATCCGGATGCTTTTGCCGCTCTCAACAAACAAGTGATACCGAGGCTCTTTGAAAACAGCGGATCCGGCGCGGCCATTCGCGTTTGGGTGCCGGGATGCGCGACGGGTGAAGAGGCCTATACGCTCGGCATTCTTCTGCTGGAAGAGGCTGCGCGTCATGAGATTCGTCCGGAAATCCAGGTTTTTGGGTCGGATCTCGACGCGGGCGCGCTAGCGATCGCGCGGGAGGGCCGCTATCCCAGCTCGATCGAAAGCGAGCTCGATGATGACCGTCTGCGTCGTTTCTTTACCCGGGAAGGCGACCATTATCGCGTTCGCCGCGAGCTTCGCGATGTCGTCCTCTTTGCCAGCCACAGCCTTCTGAAGGATCCACCATTTTCGCGGCTCGATCTCGTCTCTTGCCGAAATCTGCTGATCTATCTCGATCGCGATTTGCAGGCACAGGTGTGCAGCACACTGCACTACGCGTTGAATCCGGGCGGCTTCCTGCTGCTTGGCTCCTCGGAAAACGCCGATCAGCCGACCGGATTATTTCGCGCGCTCGACCGGGAAGCACGTATTTTCCAATCCGTTGCACTCTCTCCGGAGCGACGCCCGGCTCTGCCGACGTTGCTGGCAGGCAATTTCGCTCCTGAGCGACCAATCTCCCAGGCGCGCCCGAGCATCTCTGCCAGCAGCGTGACGGATGCAGCCGTGCATCGGCAGATGTTGGAGAAGATTGCGCCGCCGAGTGTTCTCGTCGACGATGCACACCGGGCCATCCACGTTTCCCAGAACGCTGGTCGTTTTTTGCAACCATCAGCGGGTCCGGTTACGACCGATATCGTCGATCTTGTCCGCGAGGAATTGCGCTTTGACCTCAGGTCCGCCTTGCACCGGGCGTTCGAACGGAATGAAGCTACACTGAGCGTTCCCATCATCATGCCCCTCGATGGCGTCCAGCGCCGGGTTTATCTGCAGGTCAAGCCGGCGCTCGAAGATGATCAAGCCTCACGTTTTGCTTTGGTTCTCTTCATCGAAGGCGAAACGCTTCAGAATGTAGCATCCGAACAAGATGTACACGCAAGCGAACGGCCAGCGAGCGAGATGGTCCGGCAGATCCAGGAGGAGCTTCAGCTTACGCAAGTCCGTCTCAGGACGATGCGCGAAGAGTCGGAAGCGGGCAACGAAGAGCTCCGCGCGACTAACGAGGAACTCCAATCCATCAACGAAGAATACCGGTCAACATCTGAGGAGTTGGAGACCAGTAAAGAAGAGCTCCAGTCGATCAATGAAGAGCTCCAGACGGTCAACCACGAGCTCAAGCTGAAATTGGAAAGCATCTCCCGCGCTCACAGCGACCTCCAAAATCTCATGGCGGCGACCGATTTCGGGACGCTGTTCCTCGACACGTCATTGCGGATCAAACGCTTCACCCCGCGCTTGACCGACCTTTTCAATGTGACGCCAAACGATGAAGGCCGGCCGATCACCGACTTCACGCATGCGCTCGACTACGACGACATGGCGAGCCAGGCGAAGAAGGTATTGAAGGATCTCGCTCCCATCGAGCAGGAAATTCCCGATCATAAGGGCGGCTGGTATCTTGTGCGCATGCGGCCGTACCGGACGATTGAAGACAAGATCGACGGCGTGGTCGCGACCTTTGTCGATATCACCGAGCGCCGCCGAGTCGAGGAAGCCCTCCGTCAAAGCGAAGAGCGCCTCCGCCAGGAGATGCGGCTCGTGGAACTCTCACGATCGCCGATTTTCGTGTGGGATTTTGATGATGGCATCGTTCAGTGGAATCGGGGCAGCGAGGAGCTTTACGGTTATCAACGCGACGAAGTTCTCGGCCGCAAAAAGGAAACGTTTCTAAAGCCGGTCGTTCCAGGATCATCGTTCGAGCAGCTCCAGCTCGATCTTCAAAAGGATGGGATTTGGAGTGGCCAAATCCGGCACCAAACCAAGGACGGCCGAGAACTGATCGTCGAAACGCAGATCGAGCTCGTCAATATCGGTGGCAGACGATTAGTCTTCGAAAGCACCCGCGACGTGACTGATCGCCATCGCTGGGAAGAGCGGCAAAAGCTGCTGCTGGGCGAATTGAGCCACCGCGTGAAAAACATTCTGACTGTCGTGCAATCCATGGCGCGCCAGACGCTACGAACCAGCAGTCGGGGTGAGGACTTCGTCGAGCGCTTCGAGGGACGTTTGGCAGCATTGGCGAACGCGCACAAGCTTCTGGTCGATTCCGACTGGCATGGCGCTGAACTCGGCGCTCTAGCAAGAAGCCAATTGGAAGCGCATGGGATCGGAGATCCGGCGCGGTTCCGGATTGAAGGCCAGCCCGTCATGCTATCCCCGGAGCTTGCGACGCCGTTTGGGCTCGTCTTGCATGAGCTCGCCACCAATGCGACGAAATATGGGGCCCTGTCCAAGGAGAAGGGCTTCGTTTCCATATCGTGGTCGACCGAGAGAGGGAACGATCACCCGGTCCTGAAGTTTGAATGGGAGGAACACGATGGCCCTCCTGTGAAGGCTACCGATCGCTTTGGATTTGGCAGCATCCTTATCGAAAAAGGACTGCCTGAGGCGAAAGTAGATCACGAGTACTTGCCCGAGGGCGTGGTCTGCAGGATCGAGGTGCCGGTGCGAGGGCCAAACGACAATGGGACTCAAGTCCAGTCCTCCACTGACGGATGAATTAGCCGGCGCCCGTATCCTGGTTGCCGAAGATGAAATCCTGATCGCCCTCGACATCCGGTCGATGCTCATTGACGCCGGGGCAGAGGTTCTCGGCCCAGCGACGACACTGGCAGCGGCGAAAACTATCGCTCAGACCGCGTCGCTAACGGGAGCTATGCTCGATGTTCGGCTTGGCAGAGAAACAAGTGAAGCGATCGCCGTCACACTATCCGAACGCAACATTCCATTCGTATTTTATACCGGCGAGGCACTGCCGGCTCATATTCAGGCGCGCTGGCCGAATTGCATCGTCGTGGCCAAACCAGCTTCACAGAGCGTAGTCGTCGCGGCGATAGCTTGCCTCATTCATGCAAAATAGTGAGCCGTACTCCATCGGCTACGGGCACGAGAGCGATCACCGCTCACATTCATTTCGAGACAAGCACGACCTTGCCAACCGAATGGCCTCGCTCGACCTCACTCAAGGCGTCGGGCGCCTGCTCGAGCGGATAGGTTTTAGAAACGTGCGGTTTGACCTTTCCAGCCTCGACCAGCTCGGCGATCTCTGCCAGTTCCTTTCCGTCGGCCTCGACGGTGTATCGCATCGCCCGTATGCCATGTTCTTTTGCCTTGTCCTGCGACGGATCGGTCAAGGTCGTGACAAGAACGCCGCCTCGCTTGAGCAACGGCCAGGAACGCTCGCGCGTCTCACCATCGATGAGGTCGAAGACCATATCGAGATCGGATGCGTGGTCTTCGAACCGCTGCGTTTTGTAGTCGATGACGACATCCGCCCCGAGCGACCGCGCGAATTCAACATTGTCGGTCGACACCGTCGTGAGGACGCGTGCACCTTTTGCCTTGGCGAATTGGACAGCGAAGTGACCGACGCCGCCCGAGCCGCCATGGATCAGAACGGACTGACCGGCCTTCAACTGGCCGTGCCGGAATAGTCCCTGCCACGCTGTTTGCCCGGCGAGTGGAATGGCTGCGGCATGGACGTGATCCAGTGAGGCTGGCTTGCGGGCAATCGCCTTCTGGTCGAGCACCACCTTCTCGGCGTATCCGCCGCCGCCGATGCCGACCATGCCGAAAACTTCGTCGCCGATCTTGAAGGTGGTCGCCTGCGCGCCGCACTTCTCGACAATACCCGAGACGTCGCGCCCCAATGCGTACGGCAGACGATCTTCTTTGACCGCCGGATATTTGCCATTCCGGATCTTGAAGTCGACCGGATTAATGCTGGCCGCCTGCACGCTCACCAGCACTTGGGAGGCGTCCGGGAGCGACGGCTCGACCTGGTCGGCCTTGAGGACCTCCGGGCCGCCAAAACGGTGGATGCGAAACTCGCGGATTGCTGACATCGGCTTTCCTCACAACTCGGCATTAACTTGCCACCCGGCCGCTCCGTTCCGGAACCAGTTCGTTGTGCTTCCGTTTTTCCAGAATGTTCCTGAGATAAGGAGGCCAAAATGGCTGAATCCGCGCGACAGAAGCGCATCACCGGGCGCGTGATGCACGAGTTCAAGCACGGCGAGCTGAAAAGCGGCCCTGGTGGCAAGGCCGGTCCGGTGAAGAGCCGCAAGCAGGCGATTGCCATCGCTTTGGAAGAGGCCGGCGATTCCAAGTACGAGAGTGAGGGCCGCAACAAACGCAACTTGCATCGTACCGAGGAAAAGGAAGCCGAGGGCAAGACCGCCCAGCAGGAGCGCGAAGGCAAATCCCGCGTCGGCGCTTCCGGCAAGCGCGAGAGCACGCGGTCGGTGGGCGGCAGAAATGCGCGGAAGCCAACAGCGCGCGGCGAAAAGGTTGCCCATGCACGCGCTCACGCGAGCGATGGCCATACGCGCGACGAACTTACGCACAGGCGCAACACAAGGACATCGAGGGCCGCTCAAAGATGACGAAACGTCAGCTCGAAAACGCGCTCGGCGTTCACTAGGCACTGCGTCAGCCTCGATCACGCGGGGCTCACAGGCAGCCGAGATCGCGTGGCGGCGGGGGCGTTGTCGTCAATGGGTCTTGCTCGAAAGGATACTCACGTGACCGACGGCCTCATTGCGGGCTTCGAACGCCGACGCTTGCCAGGACATGAAATCGAAGTCGACGTCTTGGTCGGCGGCAGCGGTCCGCCGCTGCTCCTATTGCACGGTTATCCCATGACACGCGTGGCGTGGCGGCCTGTGGCCCCTAAGCTTGCCGAGCGCTTTACCGTCGTCATTCCCGACCTTCGCGGCTACGGCCGCTCCGACAAGCCGAAGGGCGACGAACAACACGAGCGATACTCCAAACGCGTGATGGCGCTCGATCAAATCGCGACGATGCGCGAATTGGGCTACGATCGCTTCGCGGTTGCGGGCCACGATCGCGGTGGCCGGCTAGCGTATCGCCTGGCGCTGGATCATCCAGAGGTCGTCAGCAGGATCGCGGTGCTGGACGTCGTGCCGACGGCGGAAATGTGGGCTGCCGCCAACTCAGGGTCCGCGATGGCTGCATACCATTGGTACATGCTGGCCCAGCCCGCCCCGCTTCCCGAGACGTTGTTGGCGGGCGACCCGGACTTCTTCGTCCGACATACGCTCGCCGATTGGGCCGCCGACGGATTTGCGTTCGATCCTGCGAATATGGAGGACTACATCGCCTGCTTTCGCGACCCGGCCTGCATTCACGGCACCTGCGAGGATTACCGTGCCGGCTGGACGCGCGACCGTGAAGCGGACGAAGCCGACCGCGGCAAGCGCAGGATTACGGCCCCGCTGCTGGTGGTTTGGGGCCGCGACTACAGCGTCGCCAAAGCAAAACCCGTCGAGACGTGGCAGCGCTGGGCAGATTCTGTTATCGGGCAGGAAGTTCCTGGCGGGCACTTTCAGTGCGAGGAAGCGCCTGCCGAGACGCTCGCTGCGCTACTCGGGTTCTTCACGTCGGCAGATTAACGCCGTAGCTTTGGGGAGCCTCTTCCGGATCGGCGTCGATGAGCGCGATGCCAAGTCCGGGGCGCTTGCGCCGCCTCAGCTTCGCCGGCGTCTCTGTGAGCACGACTTCGAGTGTCGGGTGGACCGTGCCCTTGAGTAGGTGGCCACCGCGCGTCGACCCATCCGACAGGCCAAGCACGATATGGACATGCAAACTCGCCTTGCCGTCGTCACCGACGGCGACGTCGCCGATCGCGCTCAGGACCTCGCACTGCTCTTCGACGGCGATCTCTTTGTAGGACTTGCTGGCGAAATCGAACCAGCCGACGGTCGCGCGCGAGAATGCGCCGATCGCCGTCAGCGACGCGGCGGACACGTTCTCTTTCCGCGCGAACCCCTGCAAGGCGGAGAATGCCTCCTCGCCGTCGTCAAGCACGACGACGAGTGTTTCGCCTTTTCCCCCGGACGCGATCCGTTGGCTTTTCATGTTCGCCTCACGCGGCCATGGCGCTGCAAGACTCGGCGCAGGCACGACACGCGGCCACGCACTCATCCATCCCACCGAGGCGCTCGCAGTCCTTGGCGCACTCCGTACAGATCTCCGCGCATTCCCGGCAGGTGTGTTTGTGGTGCGGCGACGAAATCAGCATGAAGTGTGCCGAGGTGCGACACATCTCGGCACAGGCCATCATCAGCCGGAAGTGCGCCGGCGCGACATGCTCGCCGCCGGTCTCAAGGCAGTGGTTCATCGCCATGCCGAGACACGTCTTGTAGCAGTCCAGGCAGACATCGATGCACCGCTTCATCTCGGGGGACAGAGCCATTTCACACCTCGCGCGGGGTCTCTACAGCAACGCGACGCAACCCGGCTCGTTCCTTGGCGGCGCTCGGGAATTGGCTTTCGGGAACTGGGCGGCGCGACAATGGTTTCTCCCGATGGCCAGCCCACAAATAGAAGCGGACGTGAGCCGAGCCCGCGATCGCATGGTGGATCGTCAGATCGCCGCGCGCGGAGTCCGTGATAGCCGCGTGCTCGCCGCGATGCCGCTCGTCCCTCGAGAAGCTTTCGTGGAGGAGGCTTCGCAGGAATTCGCCTACGAGGACAGCCCGCTGCCGATCGGCGAGGGCCAGACGATCTCGCAACTTTACATCGTCGCCTTCATGCTCGAGGCTGCAGAAATCGGCCCCGGCGACCGGGTGCTGGAGATAGGCGCCGGCTCCGGCTATGCCGCCGCTGTCGCAGCGCAACTCGCAATCGAGGTCTGTGCCGTCGAGCGTCACGCGAGCCTGGTCGCCCGGGCCCAGCACCGTTTCGATGCGCTTGACTACCGCAACATCAGCCTGCGGCACGCCGACGGGACGAAGGGCTGGCCGGATGGCGGCGAATTCGACGCCATCGTGGTTTCGGCCGGCGGTTCGCAGATTCCGCCCGCCCTAAAATTGCAGCTCAAGATAGGCGGTCGGCTCATCATTCCGGTCGGCGCGGAGGACGAGCCGCAAGAGCTCCTCAAATTGACGCGCCGTTCGGAAATGGAATTTGACGAGGAGCGACTGGGATCAGTTCATTTCGTACCGCTGGTCGGCGCGAAGACCTGGGTGGAAGACGGACGGCGATCGTCGTCGTCCCACCTGCCGGGCGTCTCGCAGCGCAAGACCCCGGCCGACCTCATCGCTGAAGCGGCGGAGCCCCTGCCCGATTTCGACGATCTCGCTTTCGGCGCGCTGTTCGACCGTTTCGCCGGCAAGCGGGTCGTGCTGCTGGGGGAAGCGAGCCACGGCACGTCCGAGTTCTACCGGGCACGCGCGGCCATCACGAAGCATCTCGCCATCACGAAGCATCTCATGGCGTGCCACGGCTTTTCCATCGTCGCCGTGGAGGCCGACTGGCCGGATGCGGCGGCGGTCGACCGCTACGTCCGCCATCTGCCGCGGCGCGAAAGCGAAGCGCCGTTCCAGCGCTTCCCGATCTGGATGTGGCGCAACACGGATGTCAACGCCTTCATCCACGCAATGCGCGAGCACAACGCGGGCGTCGATGAGAAGCGGCGCGCCGGCTTCTACGGGCTCGACATCTACAACATGGCGGCTTCGATCGCGTCGGTGCTCGACTATCTGGACAAGATCGACCCGATCGCGGCCGCGGTCGCCCGCGAGCGCTATGGCTGCCTCACGCCGTGGCAGGATGAGCCCTCGACCTACGGCCGCGCCGTGCTGACGGAGGGTTACCGCAAGTGCGAGCAGGCCGTGGTAGCGCAGCTGCGCGACCTTCTCCGCGGCCGCCTGCGTTACGAGGAGGATCATCCAGACAGTTTCCTCGACGCGGCGCAGAACGCCCGCTTGGTCGTGTCGGCCGAGCGCTACTACCGCATCATGTATTACGGCGGCGCCGAGTCATGGAATCTGCGCGACACTCATATGTTCGAGACGCTCGAGCACGTGCTGGCCGCGCGCGGCGCCGACGCGAAGGCCGTCGTCTGGGCACACAATTCCCATATCGGCGACGCCCGTCACACCGAGATGGGCGCGGTACGCGACGAGCTCAACATCGGGCAGTTGTGCCGCGAGCGGTTCGGCGCGGAATCCGTCGCATTGATAGGCATGGGGACGCACCAGGGGACGGTGGCTGCCGCCGACGAGTGGGACGGCGAGATGAAGGTCAAGCGCGTCAATCCCTCCCGAAGAGACAGCGTCGAATGTCTCTTTCACGATGCTGACCCCGCTCGGTGCCTGCTCGACTTGTCGCGTGACAACCCCGCGGCGCGAGCACTTCGCGCATCAATACTCGAACGTTTCATCGGCGTCATTTATCGCCCAGTTACCGAATTGCAGAGCCACTACGTGGAGGCGTCTCTCGCCCAGCAGTTCGACGCCTTCCTGTGGTTCGACGAGACGACGGCCGTCACGCCGCTCGCGCCGGGCCATGTGGAGCCGGGCCTGCCTGACACCTATCCGTTCGGGCTTTAGGCGCCGGGCTTCGCCTGAGATCGGCGCTTGGAATAGATCCTCTTTGCTATCAATCGGTGTCGAATGATAGTTCACAGCGAATCGAGTCGCCTGAATGCTTGAGCAAGTGCATGAGGCTCTTTGGATCGCGGACGGCGAGAACGTCAGCTTCTATGGCGCTCCCTATCCGACGCGCTCGGTAATTGCCCAATTGAAAAATGGCGATCTGTGGATCTGGTCGCCGGTCAAGCTGACCGCGGGTCTGCGCGCCAAGATAGATCATCTTGGCCCGGTTCGCCATCTCGTGAGCCCGAACAAACTCCACCACCTTTATCTGCGCGAGTGGAAGGCCGCCTACCCAGAGGCAGCGCTGTGGGGACCGCAATCAACCGTCAAGAAGCGCTCCGACCTCTCCTTCCGCGAAGCGCTGAAAGATACCCCGCCGCCCGAATGGCTTCCCGACATCGACCAGGCATGGTTCCGCGGCTCCTTTGCCATGGACGAGATTGTTTTCTTTCACCGGCCCTCCGGCACGGCGATCGTCGCTGATCTGATCCAGACCTTTAGCGATCAGTTCCTTCGAGAGCATTGGGGATGGCTTCGGTTCCTTGCGCGCCTCGACGGCCTCACGCAGGACCAGGCCTGCGCGCCGCTCGAATGGCGGTTATCGTTCATCAATCGAGCGCCAGCGCGTCGGGCGCGCGACAAAGTGCTGAGCTGGAATTGTCAGCGCGTCATCATGGCCCACGGCGAGTGGATGCGCGCTGGCGGCCACGCCCTTCTTCAAAAGTCATTTCGTTGGCTCGGCGCTTGATGAAAAGCATCGTGCGCGTTTCATCGCGAAACATCAGGCCTTGAGCATTGCGGCGCCCGCGCTGTTTGATCTGCACAAAGACTGCGCAGCCGCAGTCTCGTTTGCTAATGCACGCCCGCTCGGCTGCCGCTGTGATGTGTTGGCGGGCCTTGCCAACAGGCGCCGGTCAACCACCTCCTTGATCAAGCCTCGCGAGACGGTCAGGCATGTCGAGCAGTTTCATGGCTGCGGCGGCGATGGCTTCACCGATCGTCGGGTAGGTTTCCTCTGAACTCATCGAGACGCCGTCTGGAAACGTCACGGTCGCTTGGTAGCCATTGCCTTTAGGCGTGGCCGAAAGTTCAACTACGGGCATGTCGCGACTCCTTCCTCGCCCATTGTGATGGTCGATTCATTGGCCCCGCGCATCGCCGAGGTCTTTGACCCTGACCATGAGCGTCATGGGGTCGAGCGGCGACTCCTTGAATCCGCAACCAAGATAGAACTGCTTTGCGTGGTCCGAAAGCGCATGCACAACGAGCAGCGCCACGCCGACGCGTTCGGCCGCCTGCAGCACTCTCGTTGACGCGTCGCGAAGCATCGCGCGGCCGAGACCCTGACCCTGTGCGCCCTGCGCGATGGCGAGGCGGCCTAGGACCACGACCGGCAGCGGGTCGGGCATGTTGCGTCGGAGCCGGCTTGGCGCGGCGTCGAGATCAATCCCGCCGCTCGCGAGCGCATAGTATCCCACGACCTCCCGTTCGCGGCAGACGACGTAAGTGCGCGAGGCCCCGCTGGCCTGGTTGGCTCGAGCGCGTCGGACAAGCCAGGTATCGAGGGTAGGCTCGCCGCTGTCGAAACCTTCAGTTTCGTGATCCTCTCGCAGCGCCTCCGGAGGGCTGAGCGGCGCGGGCGTAGTCAGCCCTGCCACGGCGGCGTGGTCTGCATCAGCTTGCGAAGGCTTGCATCGGGGGCCGGCGGCTCATCGAGGTAGGCCGTCAATCCGTCGTAGGTTTTGGCGTCGACGCGGAACAGCACCTTGTCGAGCAATGCTTCCTCCGCTGCGAACCGCGCGGCGCTGAGCATGAACTCCGACCTGTTCTTGCCGGTAGCCGTGGCGGCGCGGTCGATCAATCGCCGGTCCTCCGGTGAGACCCGCAGATTGATCAGCGAACGCGATTTGGTGTCCTTCGTGCGAGCCTGGGCCATCCTGCCTCCATAGGTGCAATATGGAACCCTGTAAAGACAATGTAAAGCTGAGAATCTCCGTCGATGACCCCGGGGCGGTGGGGTACGTGTCTGGCTCGGCATAACGCGGTCCGTTCTTTGCCCCATACGGTCCTGTTTATGTCAACTTAACGATGCCACCTAGATTTACGCAAATGACTCATCGAAAACCAATGTGCGCACACCGTTTGCTGCCTGGTAATACTCAGCGCGACATGAATCTTCGTTAAAGGTGAGAAGGGCGTATCCATGATTGTAGACGCCCCCTGTAGTGCCGAGTTTTGACCGGTCCAGCAACGATGGCGTCACGTCAAGATTCGCAAGCGGCTCATAGATTTTGTCGATAACGGAAACCGGCACGGCTCCATGGCCCAAACAGCGGCCACGCTCCAATCCGGCGAAAGGATTATAAATACTGAGTGTATGCTCATGCCCCCAGAACCACGCAGCCACTCCCTTATTCTGTGTCATCCGCTGAAATGCTTTAAGCAGCCGAGGATTCACCGCAGAACGCTTTCCTTGCGCATCCGCTGGGCCAATGGGGGAAAAGCCTGAAAACAGCTGGTGATGGGAAAGCAAAATAGTTCGTCCGGAAAACTCATTGATGCGGTCACAGTGCCAAGCGAGCTCATCCTCCTCCAGATATGTCACGGCACCGGCCACCGTCACCGGGTTATCGTCGTGCAACCCCGTGTCCATCGCCAATAATTGCCACTTCTCGTCAGCAGACCTTAGACAGAAAAAGCTTGCCGGCTGCGTCAATGGGGCGGCATTGAGCTGCTTGATAAGCTCATAAAACCCGACCCCTCCGCAGTACATGTCATGGTTGCCTGACAGCGAATACACGGGCATAGGCGCTCTCGTTCGGAGAATCGCATTTATCGGATCGATAAAGTTTGATTGGCATTCCGCAGGCGTACCCGAGTAGTAAATGTCACCCAGGTGCACGACCAGATCCGGGTGGTCCCCGGCGACATATTTTAGGACGCCGATCGCAGGCGGTGCGCCGGTGCCCCAGTCCCCCATCAAAGCGACACGCGCGTTGCTTTTGATCTCGATGGTTTTTGGACCCACGGTCGCCGCGCGGACGTAAGGCGCGGCTTTGCGCTTGCCGTCTTCGCCCAAGTAGCTTCGGTACGCCTCCAAGGTGGTGAGCCATGCCGGGTCGCATGTCCCCGCCGTAAACTCATCCTTCAATTGCGCGATGGCCTGGTCGTCCCTTGACGCCACAGCTTTGAGATACCGAAAGCCCCATTCCGCGCAGACCTGCGCCATACCGGTCTTGGAAAGCTCGCGTGCGGTCGGACCACTACGAGCAACGGGCGCAACGCCACCAATTGAACGATTGTATTCGCGCTCGGCGATATCTGCGGCGACGTCTGGAAGCGAACTGGTCATCGATCGCTGCGCGCCGGCCCGACTCGTGACGCTGGCATTTGCGCCCCGATCGACTTTTTTAGCGACTTCTGTGACAGCCGATTGGTACAAGGAGAGAAGCGGGTCGCGGAATGTTCTAAACGAGTCAGGCATCGCCGTTGCTTTCCTTCCGGACGTGGATCAGCCAGCGCTCCAGAAGAGGAAGATACTTCCTCACCTGCTCACGATCGCTCTCTTTTTCCTCGACACTAAGATCCGCATACTTCGTATTTATCTGACGGTCCCAGCGCACCACGAGGTCCGACGGCAACACGATTGAACCATCCGGCTGCCGCCGACCGTTATCATGAACATATTTCTGCCAGTGGGCCCAACGCCGATGTTCAAGCGCGGCAAGTTCTTCGACCAGCTGCTCCAATGGTAGATGACTTTTATGGTCGGACATCTCAGCTTCGCATGCCTCAGATCAGGTTTTCAGCAACGAGCGTGCGATAGTGTTCGCCGAGAACCGTTAGCTCGCATGACTTGTTTTCCATCGCGGCGTGCCACATGTGGGGCGCATCAACCGGGCGGACCAAGTTCACTCTCACATAGTTTTGTAACACCGTAAAAACGGCCGTTTTCGCAGGATCTGGCGTCGGAATATTTGGGTCTTCCCGCTGCTCCTTAGACCGTTCCTTCTCAAACGACGGGTCGAGTTGGAACTTGTAGCCCGGCCGTGGAAAATGATTGGCCAGTTGCAGAAGCTCTGCGAGCGCGATCGGGGGCGCCGCCTTACGAAGGGACACGAAGGACTTGACGTTGGTTTTAAACACCGGGCGCTGCCCACCCCAAGGGCCCAATGACTGATCGATATGGGCATACACGCTGCCAGGCGTAACGTCGCCAACAAGATTAGCGGCGGCGCCGCTCAAGGCGTCGACGAGCAGGTTCGTGAAAACACCCGGCGCTCCATTGCCACCTTCAAACGAATACTGATTCTCGGTTGAGGCCGTGAGTAGCGTCATGCCTTGGCAGATCTCGGCAATGCTACCGCCGCCAGGCCGGTTACCGGCAATTCCGCCATGGCAGCTATCGAGGATTATAATTTTGTTTTTCGCCGGTGAAAATCGCGCAAAGGTCATCACCTCGCTCAGCGCAAGCCCGTCATGACCATTTCGGCAGTCGCTTGCACAAAGGAAGCCGCCAGTCTCGTCAACATATCCGTGGCCCGCGAAGTAAAGCAGGGCGATTTCGGAATCATCCTTGAAAAGGGCTTCGATAGAATCTCGAAGCGCGCCGCGTTCGACAGCATTGTGAGCGCCGGAGCTGGTTAGCACGTTTGGTGTGGTGAAGTTCGTTGTGCCGTTTGCGTGACGGCCAAGAACGCCTGCCACAGCATTCGCATCGTTGACGCACCCAGTGAGCGGGGTGAAGTCATGATAATAGTCAAGGCCGACGATAAGAGCTTTACGCATAGCCAAGTCAAAGGGAGTCAATGAAGCTGCTGATGTTCGCATCGTTCCAGGTGTAAGTGGTCACGCCGTCCAGCTCGGTTCGATCGCTGCTGTATGCATAAATCCCGCGAATTTTCTTTTTCTCTTCCTTTGCGCAGTCGATTTCCCATTTTTGACCGGTAGACGCCTTAGAATTTTTGCTTACCAGAACGATAACGCCGTCAGACCGCTTGATCCGAGTTCTGACCTTTTCTTTCCAGCCGCTGTCGTAGGCTTCCTTGACTGACATATCGATAAATTCAAATGGCGCGCGCGGATGGAGGGATTGCCCTTTGAGGAAATCCCGTTGCGTCACGTCTTCGATCGCAAAAGCAATAAAAATGACTTTCTTATCGGCCATGGTTGTCTCCTCGTGTTGATCGGTTCTGTTAAAGTTTATGGTTGGCCGAGAGAGGCCTTAAGGGCGGTGTGAAACGCTCGAAAGCCCGACGCTCGAGCGGTAGCTCGATAGCCTTTCTGCACGCGGTCTTCGACGAGCAGCTCAGCCCGTTTCGATTCTGCGGCGTACTTGTCGAGATCGGCGGTGGTCCGAAGATAGGGCCATTTCAGCAAAAACTCAGGCACAGTGGCGCTGCCGGAGACGAACGAAGCCAGAAAGCGCTCCTTTTCAGTCGCCACGCCAATTTCCCATGGTACCCACCACGATGCTTGGGTCTGGGCGCTAATGACCGCGAGAAGCTGCGTGCATTGGTCGAGCTGAGCGCGAATATAATCCGCCAAATCCGGCCCACTCTTTCTCAGCTGCGCATCAATGACATCCAGGTAGACGCCCAAGCCTTTTGCAGAAAGGTGCGCCGCAACGGCAGCCGCCTGCTGCGCGTCCTCTTTTTTATGTGAAACAAATACCTTGATAGCCATTTCCGCCCTATCCCAAGCTTAGAACATTTGCAGAACGAAAGACCTCACGCAACCCTTAGGTGCTATGAAATTTTGCTTTCCCCCGCATTTGACCGCCAAACTCGGGATTGAATAAACGAATGAGTTTTCGCCCTATCGAGTTCTTCAAAGCAGCTGGTCGACGCGCGCTTTTGATCGCATACCCACTCCTTCAGACGTCATGCACCGCTGTCGGATGTGAGAGCATCCCCTCCTGACCGCACTCGATTCGGCCTCGGCCTCCGTTCGTGCTATGTTCTGCGGTCGTTTTTGGGGTTCGATTCGGCGCGGAAGAAGGAAGGTGAGTGGGTCATGGCTGTTCTCGGCGAGCTCCTGTTTTACCGACGTGATCGAGTCGGCCTGGATGACGTCCTGCGCCACCAGGTGGATCTCCTGCGCGGCCGGGTCGACGAATTGCCCGATGAGCTGTTCGCGAACAACACCGACGAGGAGGTCGCCGCCCACGTCGCCGGCAAGTGCGCGATCCAGTCGCTCAAGCTCGACCTCGCGGCGGCGAAGGCGAACGTGGAAGAGGTTCAAGTCGAGGTCCACGATCGTTGGGGCTATGAGCGTGGACCTATTCGGGTCCCGGGTCTAAGGGCGACGAAGTCGATCCCCTTTACGGGCGAGGAGGATCTCTGGCGCCTGCGAACCAATCCCTGGAATATGAATCCCCCCCGTGGCGACATCCGCGGGCGGAACCTCATCATCGGCATCGAGGTCGCCGCCCAGCAAGCCGACGAGGCAGCGAAGTACATCGAGGACACGATCGCGCAGCTTCTTGAGTATCTCCAACGGCAAGCGGCTCAACTCGCGCCGTACAACGCGGGCCTCGCCGGCAATGCGATGCAGTGGATAAAGATGCGCCGGGCGCGGCTCGGAACCGCCAACGACCTCCTGAAGAAGCTGGGAGGCTAGCCGCCATGGCGTTCCGAGGGCTCTTCATCGGCATCGACCGTTATCTCTCGTCGGAAATCAACGAGCTGAGCTGTGCCCGCCGTGACGCCGTCGCGTTCGACGCGCTGTTCACCGACACGCTCGGCGGCGTTTCGCGCCTTGTTGTGGACGAGGAGGCCACGCGCATCCGCCTTGAGCGTGAATTTGAAGACCTCGCCAACTGCGATCCCGGCGACACGGTCGTTATCGGCTTCTCCGGTCATGGGTCGGACACGCACGAACTCGTCACCTACGACACACAGCTCTACGACCTCGCCAACACTACGCTGCCGCTCGCGCTGATCGAGGAGTGGTTCTCCCGCATACCGGCACGGCGTCTGATTTTCTTCCTCGACTGCTGCTTTTCGGGCGGCATCGGTGCCAAGGTCCTGCATGTTGAGGCGCGGCCGCGCGATCTTCGCTCCATCGAGACGCGCCTCGATCAACTGGCCGGCGATGGTCGGATCATTTTCACCGCGTCCAGCGCCAACGAGCCGGCCTATGAGCACAGCCGCTTCGGCCACGGCTTCTTCACCTACTATTTGCTCGAAGGGCTGCGCGGCGTGCCAGAGGTGATCGATAGCGGCAAGCTGCCGATCTATCGGCTCCTCGACTATGTGACCGGTCGCGTCACCGCCGCCGCTCATCAAATCGGCCGTCCACAAAATCCAACTTTTCGCGGCACCATGGACGGGGCCGTTACTTGGCCGATTTTTGTCCCTGGTGCGCGCTATTTCGCGGCATTTCCAGATCGGGCGCCGGCGAAGGTCGCAAGCGACATCCGCTCGTTGGAGACGGTCGGATTTCCGGCCGCGCTCGTCGACGCCTGGGCGGCGCCTATCCCCTCTCTCAACGCGTTGCAGGTCGAGGCCATCAACGATTTCGGCGTCCTCGATGGACAGCATCTTGTCGTCTCCGCGCCGACCTCGTCAGGCAAGACGATGGTGGGCGAACTCGCCGCGCTCCGGAATGTGCTCGACCGCAAGCGCGCGATCTTCCTCCTGCCACTGAAGGCCTTGGTCGCCGACAAGCGGCGGCATTTTCAAGCCACCTACTCGTCGTTCGGTGTACGGACGATAGAGGCGACGGGTGAGACGGACGATATCACACCGCTCCTGCGCGGCCAGTACGATATCGCATTGCTGACCTACGAGAAGTTTGCAGCGGTCGCTCTCACGTTTCCGCATGTACTGCGACAGGCCGGCGTCATCGTAGTCGATGAAGCCCAGATGATCGCCGACGAGGGCCGTGGCGCGAACCTGGAGTTCATCCTCACCTTGATCCGCATGCAAAGGCGGATCGACGTGGAGCCTCAGATCATCGCGCTTTCCGCGGTGATCGGCGATACCAACGGTCTCGAACGTTGGCTTGGCGCTCGGCTGCTGCGGCGGAATGAACGTCCCGTCCCTCTTGATGAGGGACTTATGCTCGCCGATGGCTCCTTTCGGTTTATCCACTCGCAGACGGGCAAGGAATCGAGATCGCCTCCAATTATCCGGCGCTACTTTGGGAAAGGATCCAGCCAAGATTGGATCATTCCCCTTGTCCAAAAGCTCGTCGGCGAAGGGCAGCAGATCATCGTCTTCCGCGAGCAGAAGGGTGAGACGCGCGGATGCGCCCGCTACCTCGGTGATGCCCTTGGCTTGCCGCCGGTCTCAGACGCCCTCGCTCAGCTTCCGGCCGGCGACCCGTCGCAGGCGAGCCAAGACCTCCGTCGTGTGCTCGGCCAAGGCGTCGCCTTTCACAACGCGGACCTCGAGCCCGAAGAGCGCCGCATCGTTGAAGAAGAGTTCCGCAAGGCCGGATCGGCCCTACGTATCATAGCGGCGACGACGACCCTCGCCATGGGTGTCAACACACCCGCCTCATCGGTCATCATCGCCGGCCTCGAGCATCCCGGCGACAAGCCATATTCCGTGGCCGAGTATAAGAACCTCGTCGGCCGTGCCGGCCGTCTCGGGTTCGCTGAGAAGGGTACCTCCTACCTCCTCGCCACCGACCCTCGTACCGAGTTCGATTTCTGGTCACGCTACGTTACCGGCGCGCCCGAGGATCTGTTCTCGCGCTTCTTGGACAAAGGTACTGACCCCCGCTCGCTCGTCGTCAGAGTGCTCGTCGCGGCGCGGCGCGCCAGCGTCGAAGGGGTCAGTGCCGATGAGATTATCGACTTCTTGGAGGCGAGCTTTGGCGCATTCCAAGCCACTGCTCAAAGCTCGAATTGGCGTTGGAGCCGCGACGACCTCGTCGAAGCGCTCGGCGATCTGGAGCACCACCAGCTGATTGAGGTTAACGACCGGGGCAATTACTATTTGCTCCCGCTCGGCCGCCTCGCGGGCGAGTCCGCCACCGAGGTCGGATCGATCATCCGCTTGGTAGAGAGCGTTTCCGGACTGACACCAGATCAAATCACGGATCCTGCCCTCATCAGCGCGTCGCAGTCGACAGTGGAGCTCGATCAAGTGCTCTTCCCAATGAACAAGAAGAGCACGCAGAAGGAGCCGTACCTCTGGCCCAACGAGCTGCGCCAGCAAGGAGTCGCTCAACGCATCCTCTCGGCGTTTCAGCGCTTCGCTGTTGATAGCCACCAGGTGACGTTGAGGGCAAAGAAGGCTGTCGCATGCTTGCTCTATATCTCGGGCCGTCCAATGCAAGATGTTGAGCACACGATGACACAATTCGGTGGCGCTTTCGGTGGCGCCGCCGGCCCGGTCCGAAGCGCTGCCGCGCGAACAGCAGACGTGTTGCCCACCGCAGCGCGTGTGGCCGAAATTCTGCATCCAGGCCTCGACCTTGGTGACCGCGTCTCACGGCTCACCTTGCGCCTCACCTATGGGATTCCGGGTGCTGCCGTCGATCTCGCGCGAGATGCGGGGACCCATCTGCTCCGCGGCGACTACACACGCCTCGCGCAGCAGGAGCTCTGCGAGCCAGCAGCGATTCGGATGGCCACTGACGCGGCTCTTCTCGCCTGCATCGACGGTGATGCGGGGAAGCTTCGGATCATCCGCAATGCTGCTGAAACAATCGCTGACCGGCGCGAACGAGCGACCATTGCGGCTCGGCCGGTATTGGAGCCGTACGTCGCCTGACGGAACTAGGGAGCCGAGCCAGCGCGCGGGCGCGAAGCGGACCTTTGGAGATCGGCAAGGATTATCCCATGCTAAGGCGAGTCGTCATTGAATCGGTCGTGTTCATCATCGTAGAGTCGGCATCGCGGAAACGGTATGGCCGCCGGCGCAAACCACCAAGACCTTGCGATCGGAACGCTCGTTCCTCACGCAGCGCGGATTACCTAAGGGAGCAATAGAAATTGCGCGATTGCCGGTGCTATAGAGACTTGACCGTTGAATAGGGGAAGTGGATTGAGACGCCAAGATCCAGTTGGTCCGGAGTTTTATGTTCCACTCGGCGTCGCAGAACGGGTTTCCGACATTACGTTTTATTTGGCGGCGGCGCTTTCGATTGTTGTGCTTCTTATCGACAGGACGGCACAACCGAAACTCTATGGAGCAGTCCAGGCGACCTTCGCCGTTACAGTAATTGTCTTCTTCGTAAGTGGCATTGTGATACGGACCTACTTTGCCACTCGCGCGCACTCAAACCGGTTCGCCGACTTTGTCTCCAACGCGTTCTCTGTACCCCTCGTGCCCTCTCCGTCCGAGGGATATTATAATGCTCCCGCAGGCGATCCGTTCCTTCGAATGGGCGCGTCTGTGTTGGAAAACACGCTGTTCACCAAATCGATCCTTGGGAGAATGTTGCGTTTCGAACGGGCTCGCATTTGCGTCTACGTGCTCGCATGGCTATGGGCCGCGGTCTACCGCGCGACGGATCTGGACCTTCTGGCTGTCGCCGCACAAGTATTGTTTAGCGAGCAGTTGCTGTCCAGGTGGGTGCGCATGGAATGGCTTCGCTCCAGGGTAGAGCGCTTATACGATGATCTTTACGCACTGATACAATCCTCCTCGGATTTTAGGAGCAAAGAATTCCGCGCGCGCGTGATCGAGGCTCTGATCCGTTACGAAACAAGTAAAGCGCAAGCGGCTCTCTCTCTCTCGTCTCGCGTGTTCAATAAACTCAATCCAGAGCTCTCTCTCAGGTGGCAATCCGTGTGCAATCAGCTCGGCATCATCCCGTCAACAGATTCGGCAGGCTGAGAGGCGTTTTCACCGGGTCTCCCACGCAATTTCTCGACCAGAATTGAGCGAATGCCCGGACCCTCGATCAGCGCGCCGATTTCGGCCCCGCGCGATCTCCGTGCATCGACCGACGTGGCCATCCAATTGAAACTCGAAATCACAAGAGTGTCCTCGTCCCAGCCGAGGTATTTTGCGTGCACATTTTCGACACGAACAATGTTGATGCCACGTTTTGCAATGTCGGTTGGCGCGGGCTCATGGCCCTCTTCAAGCAGGAATTTACTTGGACGCGTATACTGAAGGCGGACGTCGATGCCTCGAGACGCAGCAGTTTCCATGGGAACAAGCACGGACGTCTCCGCTGATAGGCCATACAGGTCGCACGCAATCTCTATTTCTTTCGACGCGTGGTCTCGTGCGAGCGTTACACAAGCATAGTGATCGTAATCGGCTATAAGAGAAATCGAGTACTTGCCGACTTCCGGTTGCGTCCGGATCTTCACCTTTAGCTCCGACCAAATATGGTTGAGTTGTCGCGCCGTTGCGCTCCAATTCCCGACCGCCGGAAGCTGGTTAGAAAGCAACAGGCTCAGGGCCTTGGTTGTGAAGAGCGCACTGCGGGTGCGTAACGACACCTCCATCCAGTCGAATTCAGATGAAAGAAAATTGCAGCTGCCGACGACGGTGGTCCAAAGTCCGGTGTCACGATCGTCGTAAATTAGCACTTTGGCATGAGAACCAGAGGAGTGTGGCGATAGCCGAATTCTCCCGCGCGCGCCGGGTGGCAGTCCTGCTAGCACATCAGTCGCATCCGAGAATTTTCTGGGCGGTCCGCCAACTTCTGGGTCGACATGGAGGCCCCAAAGGAGGTCGACCCGGACTTTGCGCCTCGCGGCGCGTTCAAAGTCAGGCAGCAGATTACGAAGGGTATCAGCACTCAGGAAACAAGAATGGATTACGATCGATGACTTTGCCCGCTCCAAGACCTCTCGTAGCAGCATAAGGTGGGCTTCCCCGCCGACGATAATATCATCGGCAGTCAGATCGTCGCGCGCTGCCTCTTGCACGATGTGTGTTTTCGCCGAATAAGAGGCGCTGTCGTCATCTACGATTTCTGCCGAGGCCTTTACCAAGCTCGCTCGCAGCCCCAGAGGAGCGTTTGGAGGCAAACCAATCTGAACCTCGTCGAAAGCTAGACCCACCCGTGCGTAAGGCAAGGACGGCGTGCGAAATTGCGGTGTGGTTGGCTCCAAACTCTCGTTGAGATTCAAGCGAAAGAGGTCTCGTAGCGCAGAATCGTTTGGCTCGAATGTATGGAGGAGTGCCGGTAACCTCACGGCATCAGCTGGAAGGTCCTTCTCGTACACGAGATCGACATCGTCGGCCCGCATCCAGTGACCCGTTAGTCTCTCAACACAGACAGAATCCCAGCGTATGTCTTTCTGCAGGCGTTCAGGAAGTGTTTTCTCTTTGGCATGTTTGTGCCCAGCTGGAGTGGCGGCAAAGTAGATCCTATCGTTATCGCTGCGCACCTCGATCCAATTCGAGCGCAGGAGATTGATCAGCGCTTCGACGACGAGCCTGTGCGGAACATTAGCTATCACCGCGAGTTCGGAAGCGGTGTGTTTTGCCACCGTGCTCTCGATAAGGAGCATATGTTCAATGAGGCTCCAGCGGCGGCCAAAACTATAGAGATAGCTCACCGCCATCCTATAGAGCGGGACATAAACAAACTTCATCTGGTTGCCCTCACCCTTGATAGAATGTGCGCCTTCTCCGCTAATGCCATCTCCTTCATCATCCGGCCTATGTACGCATGCTCGTCATACTCGCTCGTTGTGGCGTTACATCTCGATTCAAAGAAATCCCAGCTTCCCACGATGATGAGCTTCTGCTTCGCACGGCTCAGCAGCACGTTCATTCGGTTCTTTTCCTTCAGGAATCCGAGGCTTTTCCACGGAACGAGGGCGTTGTTGCGTACAAGGCTGACAATCACGATGTCCGCTTCAGAACCTTGGAATTCGTCGACCGTTGCGCCTGTTCTCTTTCCATGGCCGAGATCAAATGGAGGCCTAAACATGTGGGGTAGCCGCCCCGACGAGTACGCTCTCTCGATGGCTGTTCTAATGGCGTCCAACTGACCGTTGTATGGAGAGAGGATTTGCAGATCGCAAGGCTCCTCGCCTCGCGGCTGAATTTGCTCGAGAACCTTGACGACCAACTCGGCCTCTGGCCTGGAAACAAACAGGCCCTCGACCTCGCCTTCAGCGAACTCCTCTTTTCGTTCCCACGGGACGTCGCACCACACCACTCGTTGCGCAGGCAACCAAGATGATGATGGAATCGTGTAGGGCGTTTCGCCCTTGAAGCGCTCATGGGTTTCAGGTGGGGAGTGTAGAATCGTGCCGCCTTCTTCGTCAGGATAGAAGACCTTCCCAACAAGTTCGGCGATGTGTGGGTGCATACGGTGCTGATCGGTTAGGATCGCAGCAGGCGAATCCTCTGCTCCGCCGAGGGCGCTTCGCGTAAAAATCGTCTCAAACAGCTTCACCATGCGCGCCCATTCGGCACAGCGATCGACGAAAGGATCGCGATCCTCGTCATCCGCCACCAGTGAGGGATCAACCAATCCCGGCGCGAACCGAGCGCCGGCCTGAATTGCCTTCCGGACCTTGAGCGGGTCACCGAGAAGATCGGTGAAGCGCCGTACATTGAACGGTGGAAGCTGGTGGTGATCCCCAATCAGGAGCAGCCGGTGGCTCTCTTGCAGTGCGGTCGCCATGTCGAAGCCGTGCGCTTTGCCCGCCTCTTCAATGATCGACCAGTCAAAGCGCCGGCCGCGGCCGGCGAGGTCGGCCAGATCGGGCGAATTGAGTGTCGAAAAGGTAAGATTGGCCGCATCTTGCACCAGGACCTGCATCGTGCGGACATCCGTGTCGGCGTCCGAACTCCGGCCGCCGCCCTCTTCGACCGCGGAAGACAACCTGTCCTGTAGGTGCGCGGGCGCTCGACGCGCCAAATCGCTGTCATTGAGCTGCGAGAGGAGCGCTTCAGTGACCCTCTCCGAACTATCGCCGTCACCGTCATCAGCGCCCAGCCGCAGAACAATCGGGCGATGATGGTTGTCGTGGTCGGCGAAGACCTTTGACAATTTGTCTCGGACGTCATCAACGGTGTGGTGAGAATGGGCGGTAATTAGGATTTGCGCGCTCGAATCAACATTGAAAAGTCGATCAGCGAAAGCCTTGATCAACGTTGTCTTGCCGGTACCGGGAGGTCCTTGGATCGCAAAGGAGGGCTGCGTCCTCCAGAGCTGCTGAAGCGCCGCGAGCTTAGAGTCATCGAGCGGTATGACCGCCTTGGCGACCGGCAAGGCATCGGAATTGTTGCGAGTCACTTCGCGAGGAGACGCGACGAGCCGCAACAGGCCTTCAAAGAGACGCATGTCCTCGATCGCTTTGTGCCTTCGTCGGATTTGCGCGAGAGTGCCGCCGTGATTTCGAGCTAGATAAGCCCGTCCCTCCCGTACAGCTGCGGCGCCTTGGGCTCGGAAGAGATAGCGCGGTCCTTTTGGATTGGGCTTGGCTCGTACAAATCGCCAGGTTGTTGACGAGGTGTCGCTTCCGATCGTGTGTCGGTCGAGGAAAGAATACCGATCCTGCTTCGGTTCTTCCTCATCATCAGCCGAGACGGCTTCCGCTCCCAGCTTGAACCAGTCCTGAATCTGCTCTGGAGGTGGATCAAGATTGAGGAACCTTGCCAAGTCCGCCCGCTCGGGCTCTTGGACTGGAGTTACGATCACCGTAGTGTCGTTGGTGCCCTTCTCAATCTCCAAAATGTCAACTGCGCAAATCTGCGCGACGGTAAGAACCGTGTCGAGCTGTTGCGTAATTCGGAAGAACTCATGCACAGTGCGTAGGTTATTGGGAAGCTCCGTCCGCTGGGTTCGGACGGGAAACACCTTGTCCCATTGGGCCGACCTGTCTCGCGCCGATCGAATATTCTTTCGAACGTGCGGAAACAGCTGCACATCGAGCTTACGCTGGCCCAGGCTGAAAAGCTGATCATCGGAATTAATCCTCGGAACTCGTTCGATCCCGTCACAGAACCCGACATCCCATGTCGTTAAACTGTCGACCGACCAATTGCGAACCCGGTATTCGAGCTTCTCGCCCTTGAGGACGTAGTAAGGTGATGGCGAAGTCCGACCGATGACACGAACATCACCCCTCAGGTCCTTTCGTATCCAATCGCGTTGAGCAGCAGGATCGTGCGCGCTCGCTTGTCCCTCAGAAACCACTTCGATCGTCCGTGCGATGTCCAAGTCTGAACTCAGGCGCACGGCGAGCAGCAAATCCCTGCCTGAAGAAGAGGTGACGGTGCCGAGATCTCGTATGATCTGCCGCAGCAGTTGCTCGATTTCTTCAGCGTCTACGAGGCGCTGTTCCTGGTTCTCATCCAGTAATCGCCGAAGGATATCTCGCTCGGCTTCGCGGAGGTTCGTCAGATTGCCAATGAGCGCTGGCAGCGCCGCTCGCTTTTTTGTATTCTTGAGAGGCACGCCGAAAAGCTCGGCAGCGGTTAGCCCAAAGTCGTACCAATCCGTCGCCGTCGAGTATTCGCCGTCTGGCTTGTCGAGCTCAGGAGCGCTAAACATACTTTTGCGTAACACCTTTGACGCGCCGCTGTCGGGTCCCGCCAGCCGTAAGGACCACTCGAATCCGCTCAGCCGAAACTCTCCCTGCCCGTCCGGACTGACGAAGACGGAAGATGGCGACAAGGAACGGTGGAGTGTGCCCTCTCGATGGAGGATTGCCAGCGCTTCCGCAATCCGAAGCAGCCCTTCCCAAAGCGGACGGCGCCGGCTCACCTCGGCCAAGTTGAGGAGCCAGTGATATCGGCTTCGATTCTGCAGCACGTCCGCAAGGACTTGCCTTCTGCCTCCGTCAAGAATTGCGAAAAAATACTTTTCGTCCGAGTCCAGATCACGCAACTTCACGAACAGTTCCGAGGCTCCGGGGTAGCCCTGAAGCCGCATGAGACCGCGAACCTCTCGGTTCCATAGCGCTTGAATTGCGGTGCTATCGCCGGGCCCTTTCGTCCAGAGCTTTGCGTAATAAAGGTCACCCTGATCTTCGGCCTGCCAAAGGTCGGGTATCCCCCGCTTGATATCGCCAGGGACAATCTTGCGCGTCAACCTGTAGCGCCCGACCCTTTGTTCCGCCATTTGCCCCGCCCCCGGTTTGTCGGTCTTATTCTACTCGCGAAAAGCTTTTGTGCTGGTCGCTAGGAATTCCATTTGTTCGCCAGACCGGGCTCAGATCAATGAGTTCTTCACCACGGTCAGACCCACCATGCGTTCGCGAAACGAATCAGTTTGCGTGAGGCCAAAGTCTTTCTTACTAAAGGACCCCCCACGCCCGATACCGTCCCCTTCCGGTCGCCTCGCGCAGCCCGAGTTCTGCGACCAAGTCCTGCGCCGCGCGCGGTGTAATCCTCAGCTCTTCCGCAATCATCCCAGCCGAGACGATCGGCCTGGCCAGGACGTAGTCGAGCAGCGCCGGCAGCCGGGAGGTGGAGCGGCGGCCGGCGAGCTTGCGGCCGAGCAGCGTGCGGGCGGTGAGCCAGCGGTCGTGGTCTTTCAGGCCGAGCTCGGCCGCGGCGGCGATGGCCTCGAGTTGGACCGCGAGGCGGCCAGCCTGATCCCGTGGTCGCCGCCGCTCGCGCGGGATCGCTTTCAGTCCGTCGTGCAGGCACGGCAGGTGCCAACGCGCCTTGCCGCGCCCGCGCAGCAGCGCGGCCGCCAGCAGCCGGCCCAGCCAGGGCGTGTGCTGCAGCGGCTCGATCGCACCCCAGGCGTCCGCCGCAATTGCCGCCGCCATGGTCGGTGGCATCGCGCGGGTCTGGTCGACGACGGCGTGCCACTCGGTGAGACGTTCGTCCTCATCCCAGTCGATGTCGTAGACCAGCGGGTCGCGCTCGGGAGCGCGCCGCGGCTGCGTTACGGCCTCGCCCGCCAGCGTGCGGTCGGCCTTTGCGATCGCCGCATCCACCGCGGCGAAGGCTTCGGCGAGCCGCGGATCGGCATCGGCGCTGCCGACGGCCTCGTCGCGCGCCAGTGCGTGGTCATCATCCCCGTCCGGGCCCTGCTCCGCTTCGTTCGCTTCCCGGTCGCTCGCCTCGTCTTCGCAGGCGCACCCTCCCCTGCCCCGCAGGCCGGCGAGGCCTGCCGCCGATAGCGCCCAATCGGGCTTCGCGTCGGCGATGCGCTGCCGCGATCGCAGCACGGCGTGGGCGCGGGTCAGCTCGTGGGTCGGCGTGCGGACATCCATGCCGGCGTCGTGGAGAACGAGGTCGTCGAGGTGGACAAGCTCGCCCTCCAGCCACAGGCAGGCAGCGGCGTCGGCAAAGTGAGTCCGGGCGATCCAGCCGTCGCGGATCGGGCTTTTGGCGAGCCGCTCGTCGAGCCGGGCCAGCGCGTCCTCAGCGGCGGCGAGCGGGCCGGCCAGGGTCACCCAGGGCAGCGGATCGGGAATCTGGTAGGCGGATGGCAAGGGCTTGATAACCTTAATGGGAATCGCTGAAACGGAAGCTAACACGGCATTGGCTTCCGTCATAGCCATGCCTTTTGGCACGCCATTCTCACTATCGATAACTGTCCCTTATCGATAGTGATGGACACGGAACCGCAAATCAGCGATTCTGAGCGCCCGCAGCCCGGAAAATCATCCCAGCCGGGCCTCAGATCGACGAGAGAAGGCATCCCGTGCCAGCGCCCCCCCTTCTTCCGGAAGAGACTGTCCACTACTCTCCCGGTCGATTTCGGCGCCGGCTATTTGCCTGTGGGCGCGATCGCGGTCAGGAATCGTCGAACAGGCTGTCGCGAAAGGCCTTGTCGGCCGGCCGACCCTCAGTCTTCCCGCCGCGCTGTCCGAGTTCTCGGCCGAAGCGCACGCCCTGCTCGACCAGGGAGGCCGGCTCCGGCTCAAGCTCGGCATCGAGGTGCTCAAAGCCGGGCGTCATCTCCGAGGCCTCGATCGCGGCAATGTCCTCCTCGGTCAGATCGACGGTCCGAACGGCCCGACGATCGCGCCCGGTAGCACTGGCTTCGTCGGCCGGCGCCGGCCGCGGCTGGTTTTGTTTCGCGTGACCGCCCATGACGCTCCCTCCGTTCGCCCCCGATACTAGCGCAAGGACGTTTTCCCCGCACACCGCCCGTTGAAAGTCGCCGCGATTCGCCATATAGTCACGATAGTCAATATGGTCACAGGAGCAAGTCGTGACAATCCCCCGAAAAACCCCTGCTCACGAATCGGATCACTGGACGGTCGCTGGCGCCAAGGCGCGTCTCTCCGAAGTGATCGAGCGCGCCCAGAGCGACCCGCAGATCATCACCCGCCACGGCAAGCCGAGCGTCGTCATCGTCTCGGCCGAGGAATGGGCGCGCAAGACCGTCCGCAAAGGCACCCTGGCCGAGTTCCTGATGGCCTCGCCCCTGCGCGACGCCGATCTCGACCTCGATCGGGCCCGCGACCAACCGCGCGACCTCGATCTATGAACGTCCTGCTCGACACCAATGTGCTGTCGGAGGTGCGCCGGCCGGCGCCGGACCAAAAGGTGCTCGCCTGGCTCGATACGGTCGACGAGGACCGGGCCTTCATCAGCGTGGCGTCGATCGCCGAGCTCCGGCGCGGCATCGCCCTGATGGACGATGGCCGCCGTCGCGAGGCGCTGACCGCCTGGCTCGCGGAGGATCTGCCGGCGCGCTTCGCCGGGCGGATCCTGCCGATCGATCCCGCGATCGCCGAACGCTGGGGCGACCTGATGGCGCAGGCCCGCCAGAGCGGCTTCGCGCTCTCGGTCATGGACGGGTTTTTCGCTGCCACGGCACTCGTGAGCGAGCTCGTGCTAGCGACCCGTAATACCAAGGATTTTGCGCCGCTCGGCGTGCCGTTGCTGAACCCCTGGACCGATGACGGAGTGTCGGGATGACCACCCCTGCCCGCCTCCCGGACGCCGCCTCGCCCGAAACCGTCCTGGCCGGGCTCGATCCAGCCTCGGTCGACGCCGACCTCATCCCTGCGCTGGCCGCCGCGTTTCCGGGCTTTGCCTTTGGCGTCGCGCCGATCGACGACGATTACTGGCGCGACACCAGGTCGGTCCTCCGGCCCGACGGCACGCGGATTGGTGAATTGCGGCCATGGATGGCGGCCGAGATCGCCAAGGACAGCGGCGACATCAAGGCGGTCTGGTTGCGCCTGAAAGAGACCGATCTGCAGATCACCGAATGGCGCGGCACCGGTGCCTTCGTGTCGGCGCCGACCGGGCCCGGCGCGGCCGACTATCTTCAGATTGCGCTCGGACGGGAGACCGAATGGCGCGCCGGCCCGATCGTCAACCCGGACTATCGACCCCGGGGAGAATCGGAACTACTCGATCCGAGCTGGCCTCGCACCGATCAGATTCTGGACTCCGATCGCCTGTCCGGCCCGGTCTATCGGCTCCTCGGCCGCGCCGGCGGCGCGGTGATCCATGTCCGCAGCTTCCTCGATCGCTGCGGTCGCGTCGAACGCGAGAAGCGGGAGGCCAAGCGGCCCGAACTGGAACGGCGTGTCATTCGCGAGAGCGGGCCGGGCGGAACGCGCGAGACGCCGTTCCTCGACGCGGTCGCGGACTATTTTGATTTTGTCCCGCGCGAGCTGCGGTTCTTTCAGGACTGGGAGGAATCGAGCGCCAGACCACAGCGCGTCTTCGCCCATTGGGCGCTCGACGCCCGCGATTACACCCACCAGGGCGAGCGCGAGGTCGGCTTTATCCCGCGGCCGCTGCAGCCGCCAAAGGAGCGGCTGCTCATGACGCCGGAGGCTTCGGTTCACCTTCTGATGGACCGGGTCGAGGCTGTGGACCGAGAGATCGGCCTGCCCTTCGGCTGGTTCTTCCTGATGACCCACGGCCACTGGGTCGACCCCGATGTCGGACGCACCATCGCTGAGGGCCTGATGGCCCAGCGCGTCCGCCTTCCCGACCCCGACGCCTGCGTGCTGCTGCGCTGGGCGGATCGAAGCTACGGCTTCTGACGGAGCGCTGCCGATGGACGACATCACCTCCCGCGCGCTGATCTCTGACCCCGAAACCCGGCGGGCTCTGCAGCTCGACGCGTTCTCGGCGATCCTGCCGATGGAACGGCGCGATCGGCTCGCCGAACTCCTCACCGACGACGACGTTGCGACCCTAAAACATCTCGCTCGCGAAGGCATGGGCGAGAACACGCTGCGGGCACTCGCCTCCGATCTCGCTTACCTTGAGGGCTGGGCGAAAGCCGCGACCGGCGCGCCACTGCCGTGGCCGGCGCCGGAAAGCCTGGCCCTGAAATACGTCGCGCATCACCTGTGGGATCCAGCCGAGCGCGAAACCGATCCGCAACACGGCATGCCGGCCAAGGTCGCGACGGAGCTGCGAGAGGCCTTACTGCTTCGGACCGATGGGCCGCATGCGCCGTCGACGGTCAAACGCCGGCTGGCGAACTGGGGCACGCTGCATCGCTGGAAAGGGCAGGAGGGTCCGTTCCACGCCCCCAGTCTTCGTGCGGCCTTGCGGCTCGCGGTCCGGGCCAGCGTCCGGCCGCGCCAGCGCAAGAGCAAGCGGGCAGTGACTCGCGACGTGCTTGACCGGCTGCTCGCGACCTGCCGCTCCGACCGGCTCGTCGACACCCGGGATCTCGCGATCCTGCTCCTCGCCTTCGCCTCCGGCGGCCGGCGCCGCAGCGAGGTGGCGCGGCTTCGCGTCGAGCAGATCAGCGACGAGCCCGCCGTGCCGCTCGACCCCAAAGACCCCCATTCGCCAACCTTGCCATGCGTAACGATCCAGCTCGGCCGGACCAAGACCGGGGTCGCGGACGAGGGGGGCGGGGTGCTTTTGATCGGGCCGCCAGTCGACGCGCTGCGGGAATGGCTTGAGCGCGCCGACATCGCCAAAGGACCGGTGTTCCGCGCCATCGACCGCTGGGAGGCGATCGAGGAACGGACGCTGACGCCGCAGTCGATCAACCTGATCGTCAAGCGGCGTTGCGCCATGGCCGGCCTGGAGCCGCGGGAGTTTTCGGCGCATGGGCTGAGGTCGGGGTATCTGACGGAGGCGGCGCGCCAGGGCGTCGCGTTGCCCGAGGCGATGCAGCAGTCGCAGCATCGGTCGGTGCAACAAGCCGCCAGCTATTACAATGAGGCAGAACGATCGTTGGGACGGGCAGCGCGCTTGATTCTCTGATGCACCATGGGCCCCGACCAGCGGCAGGCCTTGCCCGCACATGGCAGTTCTCAGCTGAGAACTGCCAGCGGCGAGTTGAAGTTCTCAGCTGAGAACACTTCGGCTGGGCCAAGTGGTTAATTTCCGTTAACCCTTATTTGCTTGACCGACTCGGAGAAGTCGCCGAATTTACGCTCAACGTGGAAAATTTGGATACCGAGCGTATATGACGGCTCTAGCAGCAAATGATGCCAGCCACCGAACCGGCAAGAAAGTCCGCTCTCTAACGCGGCTTGTGGAGTCGGATGCCGATCTTCTTAGCGCCCAGCTCAAGGAGTTGCGGCTCCGCGCGTTTCCACCGTCGTCTCTGAAAGAGCTCCGCAAATTCACCTCCGGCGAAGCAGCAAAGCTGATCGGCGTTACCGACGCCTATATTCGCCATCTCTCACTTGCCGGCGACGCCCCTGAGGCAGAAAAGACGGCTCGTGGGCGCCGCCTATTTTCATTGGAGCAAGTGCACGAAATCCGACGCACGCTTGCGAAGACCAAACAGAGCTACGCCCCGAACCGTCGCGAGGGTGAGCATCTCCAGGTCATCGCTGTCACGAATTTCAAGGGCGGCTCTGGCAAAACCACGACCGCCGCTCACGTGGCGCAACACTTCGCGATGAGGGGCTATCGCACTCTGGCGATTGATCTTGATCCTCAAGCATCGCTCTCTGCCTTATTCGGCCTCCAGCCAGAATTTGATCTCCAAGAAAACGAAACGCTGTATGGCGCAATCCGCTACGATGACGCTCGCCGACCGTTGTCCGAGATTATCCGGAAAACCTATTTCTCGGGCCTCGATATCGTTCCGGGCAATCTCGAGCTCCAGGAGTTCGAGCACGATACGCCAAAAGTCCTGGCCGAACGCAACCGCGGCTCCGAGCGCATGTTTTTCTCGCGCATCGCAAGTGCACTCGCGTCAGTTGAAGACAACTATGACGTCGTCATTCTCGACTGCCCGCCATCTCTAGGTTTTCTCACGCTCTCCGCGCTATGTGCCGCTCGCAGTGTTTTGGTGACGATCCATCCTCAGATGCTCGACGTCGCGTCGATGTCGCAGTTCTTGCACATGACTGCGAGTCTTCTCGATGTGGTCGAGCAAGCCGGCGGCGACGCCGATTACGATTTCTTTCGTTACGTGATTACGCGTTTTGAGCCCACCGATGGTCCCCAGGGCCAAATCGTTGGGCTCATGCGCAGCCTGTTCGGCGAGCGTGTCCTTACGACCGCAATTTTGAAGTCAACGGCTATCTCAGACGCGGGGTTGACCAAACAAACGCTGTACGAAGTCGGCCGCGAGAATTTCGTTCGAAGCACCTACGACCGCGCTCTTGAATCCCTCGATGGCGCGCATGCCGAGATCGAGAATCTTGTCAAAGAGGCATGGGGGAGGGCGGTGTGAACAAGCGACGTGACGCGCTCAAAGCCATGATGGCCCCAATCACCGCGCAGCCATCATCCGATGACCGGCAAACTCGCACCCCGGTCAAATCGGGATCGCTTAAGGCTATGGGACTCTCTCTGCAGAGCCTATCGCAGGATGCCGACGAAGCGAGAGCCCTACGTGAGCAACTCGCTGGTGGAGATCACGTGGTGGAGCTCGATCCCGCGCTGATCGATCCATCCTTTATTCGCGACCGGTTGGACGATGCGAAGGCTGCGGAGTTTGAGGCCTTTCAGGCCAGCATTGCTGAACATGGGCAACAAGTCCCGATTCTGGTGAGACCGAGCCCTCAAACGGAGGGTCGATATCAAGTTGCGTATGGGCATCGGCGACTAGAAGCGCTGCAGCGCCTTGGCCGACCAGTTAAGGCCATTGTCAAACACCTGAGCGACGAGCAACTCGTGGTGGCCCAGGGCCGAGAGAATCTCGAAAGGCGCGATCTCTCTTTCATCGAGCGCGCGCTCTTCGCAGCGCGGCTTGAGGATCACGGGTTCGCTCGGTCAGCGTTGACGGCGGCCTTGGCGGTCCACAAGGGCAATCTGTCGACCATGATCACGGTCGCGCGCAGCGTCCCAGAAGAGCTCATCGTCGCCATCGGTCCGGCCCCAAAGGTTGGCCGGCCTCGGTGGGAACAGTTGGCAGAACTTCTCCCAAAGACCGGCGACAGATGGCGCCAAGCGATCGTGTCACCTGGCTTCGATGCTCTTGAAAGCGACTCGCGCTTCGCCCGGGCCCTCAAGGCACTGTCACCTCGTCAGGCCAAAAAGACCAAACAGGTCATCAAGTCAGATACTGGCGCCCCCCTCGTGCAGATCGTGCAGGGAAAAGATCGCCTTCAATTCACGATCGAAGAGAAATCAGCGCCCGCTTTCGGATCTTACCTGATTGAACAGCTACCCGAAATCTACGCGGCGTTTCGACGCCGCGCCGATGTGTAAGCCGCGTTCCCGCAATACGAAGAAGGATTCATAGCGGCAAAAGAAAAGGCCCCCAAACGTTTCCGTCCGGAAGCCCTCTCTCGTCTGTTTGGCGACTGACAGAGAATCACTTCCGCGAATCGCAGTCAAGTGTCTCGTGAGAGACGGCGTCGTTTTGGCGAGCCGATTTCCTTTGCCCTGAAGAGGCAAAGACATGCAGTCACACGCTCCAACGACGCCCTTTGGGCGGCGATCACTGACGCTTGCCCACGTGGCAAGCCAAATGGTGGCCACCACGCGGCCACCCGAGAAGGTCGTACACAAATGGAAGATCTTTCACGCCATCTGCACGGCGCGGCCGCGGCTGGGTGTGTCCGAGCGTTCGCTCTCGGTTTTGAACGCGCTTCTCACCTTCCATCCTGAGACCGCGCTCACGGGAGAGGACGATCTGATCGTCTTCCCGTCGAATTATCAGTTGTCGCTGCGGGCGCATGGGATGCCGGCATCGACATTGCGGCGTCACCTTGCTGTACTCGTCGATGCTGGCTTGGTCGTTCGGCGCGATAGTCCAAACGGCAAGCGCTATGCTCGCAAGGGCAGCGCCGGCGAGATCGAGCTGGCCTTCGGCTTCGATATCTCGCCACTGGTTGTCCGATCGGAGGAATTCGAGAGCCTGGCGGCGGACATTGAGGCAGAAGCGCGGGCGCTAAAGCTCGTCCGTGAGCGGATCACGCTGTGCCGGCGCGATATAGGCAAGATGATCGCAACCGGTATCGAGGAAGGCGTCCCGACCCGTAGGGGAGGGCAGGGGCCGGCCGATTGGCAGGAGGTCCACGCCGCCTTCCGCTCGATCATCGACCAGATTCCGCGCACGGCAACGCGGCAAGAACTCGAGCCGATCGCCGAAGAGCTGTCACAGCTTGCCGATGATGTGCTCAATCTTCTGGAAACACATATCAAAACCAAGAATCCTAGCGCCAATGAGTCCCATTCTGAGCGCCACATACAGAATTCAAATACAGACCCCCTTATTGATCTTGAACCTAGCCTTCGAGAAGGCAGGGCGGCGAGGGCTGAGCCAACACCCCAAGCACCGAGGGTGGCGGAAGGGACCTATCCGTTGGGAATGGTGCTGAGCGCCTGCCCCGATATTGTCGATTACGCCAAGGGCGGGATTTCGAACTGGCGGGATTTCCTCGCCACCGCCGCCGTGGTTCGATCGATGCTCGGAATTAGTCCGAGTGCCTGGGAGGAGGCGCAAACGATCCTCGGTGAGACGCCGGCTGCGATTGTTGTCGCGTGCATTCTGCAGCGTGGCACGGCGATCAGGTCCGCCGGCGGTTACCTGCGCGGTTTGACTCGAAAAGCGGAGGCCGGAGAGTTCTCGCTCGGCCCGATTTTGATGTCGCAGATCAATTCGCACCTCAACGAAAAGCGGCGGGCGTGACGTAATGGTCGACCTCATCTTCACCTCCTCGCTTTGCCTGGCATTCTTGAGCTTTAGCCATGGACGCACTTGGCTGCGAGCAGGTGATCGAGCGCCCCGGGGGTCGCGGAAAACTGAAACTGCGCGGCCGTTCCGCAGTGCTCGGTCTCTCCGCGCGGGCCGCACGCATCCTGGGAATCGCCAAGACGATCGTACTCGTCAGGACAGGTCGGCGCTTCCGAAATGTCGTCCGTCGGCAAATGTGCGAAACGCCGCAACGATCACATGGCCGTCCCTTTTGATCCGTCCGCCGAAGATCCGGGCGCTGGCGACGATCGCAGATCTTTCCCCTGTTCGGGCTGTCGCTCCCGGTTGCATGGCTGGATTCCTATGGCCGTCGACGGCACGTCGGCCCCTGGAGCCAAGAATTTTCCCCTGCCGGTTTCCCCCGCAAGCGGGGACCCCGACCAGCATTCCTCGCGCATGCGCCTGCAGCGCCAAAATTCGTGGCTCCGGCCGGGGCGCAGCGCTGCGCTTGCCCTCCGCTCGCCTCTGGCGGCTCCGGCTCTGTTTCGTCTTCCCGGCCATGAACGGATCGCCATCGCAACGGGGCACAGCCCCACAAGATGGAGAAAGATAATGCGCAATATCGCCGAATTCACTCTCATCGGTCGGGTCGGAACCATCAAGCAGGTCGGCAAGACTGTTCGCGTCAGCATCTGCGCCAACTACCCGTTCAAGGACGACAAAGGTCAGTGGAAGGACGACGCGCACTGGAACGAGGTCACAATCTTCACAAAGGCGATCCAGTCTTACGTGAACGAGCACATCAGCAAGGGAGACTTGGTCCACGTCCGCGGGCGACTTCGGCAGAACAGCTTTGAGCGCGACGGCCAGCGGGTTTACACCGTCGATCTCATCGGTCTGGAGTTGGGCCGGCTGGCGCAAGCCAGCGAGCGCGTCGCCGCATAGCGGATCGGCGGGGAGGTTTTGGCCTCCCCGCCGCTTTCCGCCTTCCGGTTGTGCTAATTTCAGTATGGCAATTTGCGTGATCGCGTCTGACGCGCAAGGCTACGCTCGGCTTGATTTTTCTTTTCGATTGCGGAAACCAACTCATCGTAATCGATACCGCTTTTATTCAGCGCACGACGGGCATCGGTATCGTTGAAGCCAAGCAATTCGAATACACTCATATTGAGGCTCGATGCGATGCGTTCGATGGTTCGGAGCGTCGGATTTCCTCTACCACGCACCATCGTGTAGTAGGTGCCGCGCGCAAGGCCTAGCTTTCGCTGGAAGCGTTCCGTCCCACCGTTCTCGATTTCGAGTTGCTGGAGCCGGGCTGCAAGCATTTCACTCAGAACAGAATGATCGGTCGCCTGGGGTTTGCGGACTGGTGACATGGTAGGTTGGCTTTCGGGTCCACCGGGAGAAACGCCGGGGAACATACACCAAGCCCGAGGTCCAGTATATTGGACGTTGGAGAATTTTACAGGCAAATCTTTGAAACGACTCATCTTGCCGCCCGAGTATCCCTGATGTCCGCGCGGCGTCCGGCCGTGGGGCTAACCTGCCGGTGAAGCAATCTCAGCGGGTCGATACCCGCCCGCTCGGCTATGAGCTCGATGTAATCGAGGCTGGGATTGGCTGCCGATGTCATCAAGTGGAAATAACTCGATCGCGGAATGCCAAGCCGCTCCGCGAATTCCCGCCGGCTCAGCCCCGATTCCAGCCTGAGCGCTTCCAATCCTGCGTGGAACGCACTCCGCAAGGTGCTGCCTTGCGCTGCGTGAGCTGCCTTTCGGCGGCAACACTTCTCACCCATCGCTGATTCCTCGCAGTTCCAAACGCAAACGGTTCCGCCGCTCCGCCGGTCAAGCCTCCATGTTGGACGGCCGGTCAACATTCAATATAATAGACGGATTCGATTCAACCAAGAGAGGTGCGTTCGGACAAAGAAAAACCCGGCAGAGCCGGGTCTCTCATGAGGATGAACGGGCTGGCGACGCCAATCGCCAACAATGCCCCTATCGCATAGAGGCATTTTAGCCCGCGCCATCCGACAGTTCAAGGGGACTCGCGTTTTTACGCCACGGTCTTTGTTTGCCCGCGCTCTCGCTAACGAGAGGACGCGAATGGAGATGCTTGACCAAAATCCGATTACGCCGTTTGGGCGGCGACCGCTGTCGCTCAGTACCGTCGAGGCGCAACGCGGCGTGAGAGAATTCCCCGAGGGCAAGCCCGCGCACAAATGGCAGGTGTTCCGAAACATCTGTGAGGCGCGGGCATCGCTCGCCATCTCCGATCGCGCGCTTATGGTTTTGAACGCACTGCTCTCGTTTCATCCCGACACAGTATTGACTGCCGGCGCGACCGATCTGGTCGTGTTTCCCTCAAATCGGCTTCTTGCCTTGCGCGCGCATGGGATGGCAGCCTCGACCTTGCGCCGCCATCTTGCGGCGCTTGTCGATCACGGACTCGTTCTCCGAAGGGATAGTCCGAATGGCAAACGCTACGCACGCAAGACGCCTTCCGGCGATATCGAACAGGCGTTTGGCTTCGATCTCGGACCGATCGTGGCCCGATCCGACGAATTCGCTGCCGCGGCCGAAGCCGCCATCGCCAAGCGCCAGGCGCTCGGCATTCTTCGCGAACGGATGACCTTGGCGCGGCGTGACATCGCCAAGATGATTGCGACTGGTGTGGAGCAGGGTGTCGCCGCCGATTGGGCCTCCTATCATCGGACGTTCCGAGAGATCCTGACCCGGCTTCCTCGCGTCCCGAAATGTGAGATTCTTGAGCCCATCGTTGTCGAACTAGTGAGCTTGGCAAAAGCGATCGTCAAAGCTCTCGAACAACACCTTGATCCGATCGAGCCCGTCCCGCCAATTTCATCGGCCGATCGGACTCAGAACTCAGGCCCGGAGGAGCCTAGTTCATCCGAACCTGACCCGGCACCGGGCGCCCATGAGATGGCTGACCCCAGCAACGCTCGAACGGCCAGCGCAATCCCTATTCGCATGGTGGTCGAACTCTGTCCCGACATCGTCGACTATGCGCGCAGTGGCATCCGCACGCCGCAGGATCTCATTACGACCGCATCCACCGTTCGTTCCATGCTCGGCATTAGTCCAAGCGCCTGGGAGGAAGCCCGCATCGCAATGGGCGATGGACAAGCCAGTGTAGTGCTCTCGGCCATTCTGCAACGGGGCAACGCCATCAAGAATCCAGGAGGCTATCTCCGAATCCTGGCCCGGCGCGCCGCAGCGGGCAAATTCTCAGTCTGGCCGATGCTGATGGCGCTTCGGCGGCAAGGGCAAGCTGCCCGTGACAGAGACCCACCCTCATCTTCCTTCCCGGACGACTTTTCGTAAAGGTGATCCTGCTTGTGTCGCTTCCCTCATTTGGTGCGTCGCGTGGCCGCGAACATGCGGCCTCAGCGCGGACATCTCTGTCAGGTTTCGTGCGACGGCGGCAGCCGGCCGATCCGTTTGAGGTGGTCGTAAACTATGCGGTCGATGATTCGAAGCGGCTGTGTTCGCTCCTCGGCGGCCATTTGACGGACCACAAGGTCGATCGCATCGGGGAAGCGCAACGCGTAAGGCCGAGATGAGGATCGTTCGCCGTAGACATCGAATGGATTTCGATCGCGGGCTTTCTGAGGGCGTGATGGCTTGCGGGTCGACGCGCTTTCCGTCGAGGTCGGATGTGCTGCTGGCGCAGCGACCTGATCTTCATAGGCGGGTGTTACCACGACCGGCTTTGCCGCGGGGGTATCGATCGGCGCCGTGTTCACGCGATGAGCGCGGAAGGCGTCGCGGGGCAGGGCGGGGCGATCCGGTTTCTGTGCAGAGTCGGGATCCGTCATGCGGCGTCGCCCTGGTCGGCACCTTGGCTTGCAGCGAGCAATTCGCGGACGACCTGATCGGCGTTGTAACGGGCCTTGCGGACCGATTCGTCCTTGTCGCTCATCTGGTACAACGTGCCGTGTCCGCTTGTCATGGTGCGATAGGTGACGCGCCGGTACAGCGCGTTGGCGCAAACGGGAACTTTTTCTGCATCGAGATAGGCGACGACCTCCTTCAGGGGCCGGGTGTTGCGGTCGAGGCTGTCGTATTCGTTGAACAGAACACGATGCTGGCTCATCGGCAGCTTTGAGCTGGCAGCATGCTGTTCGAGATTGCGGATGGTGCGCACGACCTGGGAAGCGTCGAAGGTGTGAACCTTGCAAGGAAGGACAACGAGGTCGGCGCGGAGCGCCGACTGGATCAAGACATCGCCATAATAGCCGGGGGTGTCGACGACGACGACGTCATAGCCGTCCAGCCGATCGATCGCCTGGGCGAGAGCCTTTTCATCAGGCGCGCGCACGAGGTCGACGCCCTGCGGGCTCAAGCCCCGCGCGACCGATGACGCATGCCATTGGTAAGAGGATCCCTGCGGATCGGCATCGACAATGGCGACCGAGTAACCGTGCTTGGCGAACTCGCCGGCGAGGATGATCGCGACGGTCGTCTTGCCGCTTCCGCCTTTCGGGTTTGCCACGGCGAAGATGCTCGGCACTTGGTCCTCCTTAGGCGGTGAGCTCCGTCGGCGGAATGACAACATACAACATAATGAACTTGCGGCAATCACGCAATATCTCTTTTCGGTAGATCGTGATTGCGGTTTTGTCGCAATGCACTGGTTCGTTAATCGGTGATTTTGCGAATGCGGTGATGCCGCGTTGCCGGGATGTCGGATGAGGTTGTTACGGTGTTGAGGCATTCCCGTTCTCCGGCGTTACCGTCTTGCCGAATTGCGGTCTTGCCGCAATCAGGAGCTTGTGGATGGCACTGCGCGCCAGAAGGTTGGAGAGTTCATTCGGACAGCTTTTTTGGACGCAAGCGCCTTCATGCGCTGAGTGTCTAACATTCAGTGTATTAGATATTGGTTGACAAGATACCGGTTTGTGGGCCAAACCGGGGACGGCTGCTGGGCGCAGCCGAGGGCGCTAGCGCGCGACGCCGGTGTTCCGACGGAACGCTCGGCGTATTCGGCTCCGGTCTGGCGACCGCCGAGCCGTCAACCGGGAAGGGGAGGGAGCGGCGATGGCTCGCTCCGTGAGAGCTCCGCGACGCAAGCCGAGGCTTCGGACCGAGTTGTCCGAGGCCGATGAGCAGCGTCTGCAGGAGGCCGTCGCATTGTTCGGCTTGCCGAAAGCCGAGGTGGTGCGTCGGCTGATCCGGGCCTCCGTCCAAGCCGGTCCCGCTTTGTCGGCCGAAAACACCCGCGCAGTCGTGGAACTGGCGAGCCAGGTGCGCATGGTCGGCCGCAACCTTGCGCAGGTTCTCAAGGCGATTCATCGCGGCCACGCGGTGCGCATCGAAGACACCGAGCCGGTGTGGCGAGGCCTGCACGACGTTATCGCCTCTATTAATGACGAACTGACCGAAATGACCGTGGCCTATGGCTCGAAGCTGCGTCGGGAGGCCCGGCTCGCGCTGCCGGCGGAGATCTCGGACGAGGAACTGGCATGAGCCGCACGGCACAGATCGTCTGGTGGCTTGAGCAGGTCGAGGCCGCGCGTCGGGCGGTGGCGGAGGCGCGGACAGAACGTCGGCAGCCGCGCCGGCCCGGCCTGTTGGATGAGGACGTCCGCGCCCGTCGAGCACGCGTGGCGCCGCTTCCCAAGACGCCGCCGGCTCAAGAGATCATTCGCGGCGCGACAATCACGGGCGAGCGGGACGAGGAGCGGGCGCGTTCGATCCCGGCCGCGACCGGAGGTGGCGGCGTAGGTCCTGGGGCTTCGCCTTCGCGTGGCGCGTCGAGCCCGATCTCCGGAGGATTCAGCGCCGGCTCTGGCGGAGCCGGAATGAACTCGGCCGGGGGCGGACCGCTTGGCCGGGCCCGGCAACTTGCTGCCGGCTACCAGCCTGCCGTCATCAAGGTGGTGTCCTACGCGCGCGGCGTCACACGCGCCACGGCGACCGGCCAATATGTCCAGCGCGAAGACGTCCCCCTCGAGACCCATGACGGGCGATTGTTGACGGATCGGGAAGCTGTGGCTGACGAGATCAAGGCTTGGTCGACGGATTTTTCCAAGCGCGCGGAAAGTCAGGACGTCGGCGCGTTTCGTCTGAAGCTTGAAGGTGTCCCAGATACTGCGGAAGGCCGAGCGGCCTACGAGAAGGCCGTCGCGGCCGCCTTCTCGGGACATCGCCACGCTGCTCGCCTCGACGTCGATGATAAGGGGCAGCTCGAGGCGCACGTTGTCGCGGCCATGGCCGGGAGCGGCAAGGAGCGGTTCCGCATTCGAGAGGCTCAGGCCGCCAATCAGGAATACGACGCCAGACCACGCCGTCTCGATTCCGTTTCGGATGCGGCGGTTCGTGCCAGGATCGCAGCGGCCACAGGCATTGATGCGGAGACTGTGGCTATTCGGCCGGGGGCGACGAGCCATGGCCGCGATGGCGTCACCTACAGGCTCAACAAGCTGATCGAGAAGGGAGCCGCCATCGACGACGGCGGCAAGAGCCTGTCCAACGTCTCGGATGCGCGAATTGCCGCCCGCGAATGGGGGCCGTCGCTTCGGTCGCAATCCGCGCGCGATACGATGCATCTGATCATTTCGGCGAAGGCCGGAACCGATGTGGCGGCATTGACCAATGCGGCGCGCGCCTTCCTGCATGACCGCTTTGCCGATCATAAATTCATGTTTGGCGTTCACACGGACAAGGAATCGGCCGGGCACATCCACGCTCACGCCGTCATCGCCGTGAAGAACGAATCCGGTCAGAAGATCCATCCCAACCGGGACACCTTTGCGGAGTGGCGCGAGGCCTACGCGCAGCATGCCCAGGCGCAAGGTTTGAAGATCGTCGCCACCTCGGCGAAAGAGAGAGCTTCATCGCAAAGCCATGGCCCGAAGGACAAAGCGATCGTCGAGGCGGCCGATCGACCGCGTCCCGCGCGCGAAGCCCGAGATCGCGCCTATGCCGCCGATCCCGCCAATCAACGTCTCATCGACAATGCCCGGCAGCGGATCCAGAAGGCGAAAACGAACCCTATCCGTCTGCCGATGTCGGCGCCCGACCGCAAAGTCGTGAACGAGAGCATCGTCGCCTGGAAGGCTGTTGCTGGAGAGCAGCCGTCAAACAGGATGGCAAAGGATATGCTCGAACGGCTGTTGATGGCGCAGACCGTTGGGGCCATCCTTCATACAATCGGCAAGCGCGTAGAGTTTTTGACAAAGGAGGGCGAGATGCCAGTTACATCGCAGCAAATGGTCCAGGATCTCCGTCTCATGAACGACGCGGTTTCCCGCACCAGCGACCTCCTAGATGGCGAGACCAAGCAGCAATTCCGGGAGACATCGGGGCGTTATCTCGAAACGCTCGCCAATCGGATTGATCTACAACGAATGCAGGAAACAGGCGTACAGCAGCTTAGTCGGGCCGACGTCGAGGCCGTCGTTGGCGTCAATGCCGATCGCCTTATCGAACGTGCGCAGGAGGTGCGGATCAAGGAAGAGCGTGAGGCGACATCCGTTGAACGTCTCGCGAACCGCGCAATCGACGCCGAGCGGCGGCAGGAGGCTAGCGGGGGCATTGATCCTGCTTCGCAGAGGGAGTTGCAGTCGGAAAGGGCCATCGTCAGCGGCTCACAACAATCGGCGGCGCGCGAAGCTCGCGAGGCAGCCGCGGCGGTCGAGGCAGCGCGGGCGATCGCGGAATACCCAGCCCAGTCGTTACCAGCATCCTTGATCCAGACTGACGCTTTGGCGAAGCTTCGCGCCGAACAGGAACAAATCGTGCGTGAGCTTGAGACGGAACGCACTATGGCGGAGACCATTAAGGCTCAACGGATGAAATAGTCGACTGAGATTAGCTCATGGCTTGGTGCGAATAGCTTTTGCGATTGCGTGTGCTTTGTTAACGGCGCCAAGCTTCTCACGGGCGGCAAGGATATGCTTCAATACCGTAGAGCGGGAGATTCCAAGAATTACGGAAATCTCCCAATCGGTCTTTCCTTCGCCTGCCCAGAGTAAGCAATCGTACTCTCGTGCCGTGAGCTGGTGGCGCTGGCGCCGCCGCGATTCCGCATGATGGAGACAGCTACCAACGGCGTAGCTTGCCGCAAAAATTTAGCGCGGACAGATCCGCCGCGCTGCAATGGATGCTGGAACCTCCGAACGAAACTGCCGTGAGAGCTCCGTCGATCATCGAAATAGGAATCACGTGACCGTGTCGCAAGCCAAACTCCGAGGCCTCTCCTTGAATCAGTGCAACGTCGCCAGCGCTAGAGCATGATCTATCACTCCAGCTGAACGGCATCTTATCGTAGCGGAGGCGATGAACGACTGGATCGCGAAATGCATAACCTTTGCGGTTATACCTATTGGCCCATTCGTTCGGGAAATGCCGAAATAAAATTCGTGAACAAACTTCGGCCTGCGGCATCCGTTTAATCGGAACGACGCCGCCGAATACTGCCGTAAAGCCAAAGTTTGCTGCTAATTCCAAAAGACAACGTTCGATGGCGTCCGGCGTCGGCACGCGTTCCACGGCTTCAATAAAACGCCAGGTATGATCAAACCGTTCTTTCAATCGTCACCGCCATCGACGCGGCTCGTTGCCGCAATATTGCACCGGGTGTTCTGATATCGCTGTGCCAACATTCGATCGACTGTTGAGCGTTAAGAGCCGCCAGTGGTGAAAATATTTTGAGCGTTCGGTCATCGCAGAATGACTGAACCGAGTTGCGCTAGGCTGAGTGCTAGACGTGGCGCTACGCCGAAGGCGATCGTACCTGCCGTGCACAGGCCGACCGCCCAGGCATAGCCGAGCCCGAGCGCGACCGCCTCCCTTCGTTCCGGCTCACGGAAGTACATTTCGGCGATGATCACGGCGTAATAATAGAGTGCCACCGCCATGTTGATGGCTGCGATGATTGCGAGCCAGACGAAGCCTCCATCGATCGCGGCCATCAGGAGGAATACCTTGCCGGCGAAGCCGGCGAGCGGCGGAATGCCGGCAAGCGACAGCAGCGCGAGCGTAAACGCTGCCGCCGGCCACGGCGCGCGGCGGCCGAGGCCGCGGACAGCGTCGAACCCGTCGTTTCCGAGCATGCGCTCGACTTGGGCCAGGACCGTGAAGGCGGCGAGGTTCATGCAGAGATAGGCGACGAGATAGTAGCCGACGGCCGGCAGCGCGTCGGGTGTACGATCGGCCACAGCGACGGCCATAAGCATGTAACCGGCTTGGGCGATGCTCGAATAGGCAAGAAGCCGTTTGAGACTCGTCTGGCGCAGCGCAATCAGGTTGCCGAACGTCATCGTTGCGACGGCGACGATTGCAAGTACAACCGGCCACGCGATGAGACCATGTGGCAGCGCCTCGAGGAGAAGACGCAGAAGACCTGCGAAAGCGGCGACCTTGGGAACAACCGAGACGAAGCCTGACGTTGGCGCCGTCGCGCCCTGAAACACGTCGGGTGCCCACACGTGGAATGGCACCAGCGTCATCTCGAAGCCATAGCCGACAAGGACGAGGCCGAAGGCCAGCGCCACCCAAGCGGCGTCAGCTCCCACGAGTCCAGCTCCAATGATGCGCAAGTTGAGGCTGCCGGTCAGGCCAAACAGGAATGTTAGGCCGTAGGCCATAACGGCGAGCGCGGCGGCGCCGTAGAGGAAATATTTGAGCGTTGCCTCCTGAGCTGACTTATCGCTGCGCACGAGCAGGACGAGGAGATAAGAGGGAAAGCTCACCATCTGCAGGAACAGGACGATGAGGCCGAGATCGGTGGCTGCGGCAAGCCCCATGCCGCCAACGGTCGCCATCAGAAGCGCGACGGGCGCCTGCGCCTCCTGCTCAGTTCCGTGGAAATGGGCGGCGAGCGCGAGCAGGCTGACGATGGCGCCAGCCTCGATGACGAGCTGGTAAAAGGCGCGGAACGGATCGACCGCATAGGTGCCGCAGAATGCTTCCCGCGGTGCTGCCATCAGCATCGGGGCAGTCAGAGCCAAAGCGGCGAGGAGGCCGACCAACGCTAAGGCCGCCGGCAGACTGCGCCAGCGGCCACGGGCCCAACCGGCAATTGGCACCAATGCCAGAGCGAGACCGGCGAGAATCATCTCGGGCACGACGGCCCACAGATCCATGCAGTTTTCCATGGAGCTGACGCCGGGCATCAGAAGTGCGCCAGGATGCGTGCGTTGCCATCTAATGCGGCGATCAGAATCATTGGCAGGATGCCGATCAGAACTGAAAGCGTTGCAAGTGCAGCGGCCGACCAGGCCTCGCGGGCGGAAAGAGGCGACAACGGCTTTGCGTCCTGCGGTGCGCTTCCCATCAGGGTGCCTGCCATCAAGCGCAGGTAAACGGCGGTCGCGAGAACGAGGCCGAGCACGGTGATCGCGGCAATCCAAACGGAGAGCTGAAGGGCGGCGCCGATCACCTGGAATTCGGCGATGAAACCGGAGAGACCCGGAAGGCCAAGAGAGCCAAAGGCGAGTAACCCGAAGAGGCCGCTAAAAGTCGGCATCCGCCCGATCAGTCCGCCGAAATGGTCGATCTCTCGCGTCCCGGCACGATGCTGAAGCATGCCGACCATCAGAAACATGCCACCGGTCAGAAGACCGTGGCTGACCATTTGAAAGGTGGCGCCGTTGATCGCCAGCTGGCGCGCTTGCGCACTGCCGATCACTCCCGCAACGGCCACGCCGAGCGTGACATAGGCCATGTGATTAATCGACGTGTAGGCGACGAGGCGCTTCATATCACTCTGTGCGAGAGCTGCGAGCGCTCCATAGAGAAGAGAAACCAACGCGAGGCCGATCAGCAGCCAACTGAACCGAGCGACCGTCTCCGGCAGCGTTGGAAGCAGGATGGCGACGAGGCCGTAACCGCCCATTTTGAGCTGCAGGCCGGCGAGCACGACGCTGCCCTCGGTCGGAGCCTCGACATGAGCGTCAGGCAGCCAGTTGTGCAGCGGTACGATCGGCAGCTTGACGCCGAAGCCGATCAAGAGGGCGAAGAAGACGAGAGCCGAGGCCAGTGGAGCTTGCGCCAACGGCTTCGCCGCGATGATAGCCGGAAGCGAGAAGCTGTGGGGCTCCATGGCAAGATAGAGCGCGAGAAAGCCGAGCAGCATGGCGAGGCTGCCGGCGCGCGTATAGAGAAAGAACTTTAGCGCGGCGTAGCGCCGTCTCTCGCCGCCCCAGATGCCGACGATGAAATACATCGGCACCAAGCCAATTTCGAAGAACAGGTAGAAGAGCAGCAAATCCTGCGCCGCAAAGAGACCGATCAAGCCGCTGCCAAGCAGCAGGAAAAGAAAGGCATGCGCGTGCGCTCGATCGCGTTCGCCGAGTACGTAGACCATGACAACGGTAAGGAGCACGGCGGTGAGGAGGATGAGCGTCAACGAGATTCCACCAACGGCAACATCGTAGCTTGCTCCAATCGTCGGGATCCACTGCGCCGTCATGCGCCATTGCAGGCTTCCGCCACTTGGCTCGAAGCCGGCCCACAGAACCATTGCGGCAATCAGTGTCAGCATAGCGCCGAACAGCGCGATCCAGCGTACGAGATCGGGACGGCTGCGTGGTAAAACGAGCACCAAGAGTCCGGTCAGCAGCGGCAGGAAGATGGTGATCGTCAGCATCGGATCTGATCCGTTCATAGCCAGAGCATGAGACCGCCAACGACGAGTGCTGCTGCGGCCCAGATGAAAAGCGCGAGTGTGTAGAAATAGAGCTGACCGGCCTGGAGCGTACGGAGCCGTTCGCCGCCGGCGGCGATGTCGATCGCGAGCGCATCGCCGCCGCGACCGAAGCCCAAAGCTTCAACGCGTTCAGTGTCTCGGGCGAGACGCCAGGTGCCGCGCGCGGTTTGTTCGGCTGCGGCGTCGAGCCCACGTTCGATCGATTGCGACGTGCGGGCCATCGCGCCAACACCCATCGCGATGGTTCGTGCCATTCTGTCGAACGCGGCCTCGACCGGATCAACAAGTCCGGCGAGACGCATCGTCCAGATCGCCGGCGCGTCGGTGGCCACCATCAATCCCTTTCCAAGCTTGGCCGGAAGCAGGCCCAGAGCCGGCGCCGACCCGCGCGAGGCGCCGAAGCCGAGCCCAACGACGGCTGCTGCGACGGCGAAAACCCGCCAGGTGATTGCCGGCTCGGGCTCGCCTGAGAAGGAGAGGATGCCCGCGAGCCGGCCAGCAAGGAGCCAGCCGAGAGCAGCCGCGGCGAACGCGAGCAGACCCGTCCCCGCGTGAATCGGCCATCCCGTCTTGCTCATGTCCGTGCGTCGGCACTCGCCAAAGAAGGTCGCGCCTCCCGCACGGCCGATATAGATGCCGGCAAGGAAAACGAGGATCACGATTAAAAGCGCTGCGCCGGTGCCCTGCCGCGTGGCGGCGGCCAGGATCGCCTCTTCGCTCCAGAAACCCGAGAGGGGCGGTATGCCGGCCAGCGCCAGTGCCGCGATGACGAAGACCCCGCCGGTGAAGGGCATGACGCGGATAAGACCGCCGAGCCGGTCAAGAGCGCGTGTGCCCGTCTCCTCTTGGACCACGCCGGCAGCGAGGAACAACGTCGACTTAAAGGCTGCGTGCGCCGCGAGGTGGAAGGAGGCCGCGAGCGGGCCGCCGAGGCCGAGTGCAATCATCATCTCGCCAAGCTGCGACGCGGTGGACCATGCGAGCACGCGTTTTAGGTCCATTTCGGCGGTGGCGATCAGGCCGGCGACCAGCGCGGTCGCGGCGCCGATCCAGAATAGAGCGGCAAGGGCCGCCGGGGCTGCCTCGAACAGGGGATAGAGCCTAAGGACCAGGAACACGCCGGCTGCAACCATAGTGGCCGAGTGCAGCAGCGCGGAGACGGGCGTCGGCCCAATCATGGCGTCCGGCAACCAGCCGGTGAGGGGAAGCTGCGCGCTCTTGCCGACGGCGCCTGCGAGCACAAGGAACGTCATTGCGGTGAGAGCGCCGGAGCCGATCTGCCCGCCACCGACGGCGCCGACAAGAACGCCAATCCCGGTCGTGCCGGTCACGCTTAACGCGAGAAGCCAGCCAAGCAGAAAGCCGACGTCGCCGATCCTAGTCATGAGAAAGGCTTTGGTGGCAGCGTATGGCGCGCCGGCCTCGGCGTAGTTGAAACCAATTAGAAGGTAAGAGGCGAGCCCAACGAACTCCCAGGCCGCGAAGAGCAGGACGAGCGAGCTCGACAGCACCAGCACCAGCATGGCGCCGACGAACAGGCCAAGTTCGGCGAAGAAGCGCGGCCGATCCGGCTTTTTCGCCATGTAACCGAGGCTATAGATGCCGACGCCAAATGCGACGCATGCGACGATCATCGCGACGAACCAAGTAAGTCGGGTGACTTCTAGCCCAACGGTCAGTTGGAAGCCGCCACTCTCGAACCACGTTGCGGATGGATTGACACCCTCTGGGACGAGCAGCAGATCAATCACCGCAAGAGCGATGGCGCCAACGAGAAGTTCGCCGCCGCCCCAGGGCAGGCGCCGGCCCACACAGAGCGCAGCCAACGCCGCAAGCAGCGGCAAGATCGGAATGGCAAGAAGCTCGATCACCACTTCAACTCGGCGTAGGCATCGACCTCGACTGTTTGCCGTTGTCTGTACAGCAGCATCACGATGGCGAGCCCGATCGCCATTTCGACGGCACCAATCGTGATGATCAGAATGGCGAAGATCTGTGCGGAATAGTCAGCCGGTGCGGTGAAGCGCCAGAAGGCGATAATGTTGAGCCCGATCGCGTTGAGCAGCACCTCAATTCCCATCAGGATCATTACTGCCGCGCGTTGCGCGATGACCGTGTAGACGCCGATCGCGAACAGGATCGCGCCGACCACGAGATAAGCGGTGAGCGGGACCATCATGCGCAATGCTCCTTGGGACGTTGCTGCCGCGCCTGGTGCTCATCGGACCGTTCTGATCGCGTAAGCGGTGGCAGTCCATCGTGTGCAATCGGCTCCGGCTTTTCGTCGACCGCGACCTTGGCCGAACGCGAAGAGTCGTCGGGGTAGGTGGAAGGACGCGCCAGGAGCACCGCACCAAAAATGCCGATCAGGATGAGAAAGCCGGCGCCCTCAAAGGCGACCATGTACTTTTCCATGAGGAGTTGGCCGATGCGGCGTGCCGAATCCGGGTCCGGCAGCGCGTCGACCACGCGCCAGGCTGGACGCAGCAGAAGCATGCCAACGAGTACGATTCCGACTGCGACGGCGAGCCAGGCGGCGACAGGTCGAACCGGTGTGACCATCGACATGTCCATCTCACCCATCTCCGTGCTGCTGTGGTTGCCGTTACCATGATGCATCGCGTGACCTTCGTGGCCAGTATCGTCCCCATGCTGCATCGATGGATGATCGGGCGCCGCATGTGCACCGTGCGGCATGCTGTGGCCCTCGTGGCCGCCTCCGCTGGCATGCTCGGCAGCATCGTTTTCCTGGTTATCGGAGTCGTGACCTTCTTTATGGTCGCCGTGCATATGACCGTCGTGCGGGTGCCCGCGCGGCACCAGGCCTTTGCTGAACCAGCGCTCGATCAACGCCATGTCCATGCCGGCCATCATCGCTCCGCCCGGGTCATGCATGACCAGGACCATGAACAGGATCATGACGAGGAAGCCGCCGATATACATCATGATCTGCAGTATCCCGATCAGGTCGGCGGCGAGCAGGATGAACAGGCCTGCAACGCCGATAAACGAGGCCATCAGGAAGATGCCCGAGCGGAACATGCTCATCGTTGTCGTCATGCCAAGCGCACCCGCGATTGCGATGAACGCGCAGACGGCGAAAGTGACGATCTCGAGCATCGCGGTCATGGTCCGATCCCAAGTAGAATCAAGCCGCCGACCAGGAGAACATTGACGAGGCCGAGCGGAATCAGAAACTTCCAGGAAAGGGCTAGCATCTGTGCCGTCGAGAGCGGCCGGACGCAGCGGCCAAGCCCGAGCATCAGGGCCATCAGGGCGTAGGTCTTGACGAGCATCCAGAGCCAGCCGGGCAAGACCGGACCGCTGGGGCCGCCGAGGTAAAGCACGGCGCCAATCGCCGCGACGAGGAAGAACACCCCGGAGAGCGCAACGCGCCAGAGAAGCGCCGACCAGCCGCCGGATACACCGAGCACGCCGCCGCCGATCGAACCGGCAAAGGGTTCAAGAAAAGGCGCTCGATAGGACTGCATCAGTCCTGTAACGAGATAGAGCACGAAGCCGATCGGCTGCAGGACCACGAACCACAAGGCGCTTTGCGCATTGACGACGGAAATTGTTGATAGCGATCGCGCCATCATGATCACACCGACATAGGCAAGGCCCAGCGGCACCACGTAAGCGACAAGCTGGGCGATGATGCGATAGCAGGCTTCGACCGTGTCGGGCGTGTCCGCGCCCCAACCAGCGAGGGCCAAGCCCAACACGACAAAATCAATGACGACGATTACGTAGAAGAGGCCGATGCCCAGATCGCGCCCGATCAGACCTGGGCCGAACGGCACGACCACCACCGCGAGCGCGACGCCTGCAACGGCTACGACCGGTCCGGCCGGCAGCAGCCAGCGGTCGCTATTCGCGATATGAAGATTACGGTTGAATTCGACGTCATGCGCGGGTCCAGGCTCACGGCCGTGTTGTACGAACAGGCGCTCGAGCCCGTAGGTCAACGCCGCGCCAGCGAGGAGTGCGGCCAACACCGCCGTGCCTGTTACGATCACTCCCATTTGAGCCCGCCCATGCCCCAAGCATAAGCGATGCCCGCCCCGAGGAGCACAATGAAAACGAGCATGTCGAGGAAGGCGCTGATGCCAATATCGGCGAAGACCACCGCCCACGGATACATGAAGATCATCTCCATATCGAAGGCGAGAAAGATCAGCGCGTAAATGCCGTAGCCGAAACGGAACTGCGCCCAGACCGGCGAAATGTCGATCTGTCGCTGGGGCGCGCGCAAAAAACGACCGGCCGCTAGCAGCGCGAGGCCACATGTCATGACCAAAACAAGGGCCACAAAGCCGTAGTCGGTGACGACCGGCGAGACGCTAATTTTCGGCGAACTATCCATCATAGCAAAAGCCAAATTTTGCAGGATCGCACAACGTCAGCTCCCCTGATGACTCGCATAAGCGATAAATATCGGCATAAGCCGAGATTGTAACGCGATAGTTTGCCGCCGACCGCCTCATTCGCAGACTGGTTTGCTTACTGCTTTGGTGGTAGATCGGGCGCGTTCTGCGCAACGGGGTTTTTCTCAAGGTCGACGATCAGTTGATCCATCTCTCCAATTTCGCGGACCTGTGACTCGATAATTTCATCAGCCAGCTTTCTGACGCGTGGATCTCGTATGTGGGCTCGCTCGCTTGTCATTATCGCGATCGAGTGATGAGGTATCATCGCTTTCATATAATCGATGTCATAAACGGTCGTTTGGCTCCGGACGAGCCATAGGGAAAGCCCGAACACGATTGCGGCGCAAACTACTATTACTGCATTCGTTGTTTTGTTTTCATACATGCGGAGCATGAATAAGAGCATGATGATGGCCATTACGGCCCCCATCAGCAGCGCCATCCAAAGTCGTGTCTGACTGTATCGAATGTGATCAAGCGCAAATGTGTTCAGGTACATCAATCCGTACATGATCACCGTTGAGGTGGCGATCATGGCCGCAAAACGTCCGTACATTTTCATAGCTGCTTTTCCTCGTTGCTTGCTCGCCGGCCACCCCTGGAGTTCTCCTCAGATTGAGATGCTCTTGTGAGCCAAGTACAAAGGCCCAGCATCGCAGCGACAAGCTAGCCAGTCGAGCGAACGCCTATGGCCGTTTCTCCGTGTGGATTAATCACCAACCACCTTAATTCGGTGGCAGTATCGTGGTTCCAAGAAATGAGAAGCATCAGCAACTTATAACGTATCGAAAAATTCATCTCGCGTCCCGCGCGGTCCGTTCGCGGGCGAAATCACCTGACGCTAAATTAGCCCGATCGCTTGCGCCATAGTGGCAGTCGAATCGGGGCCGTCTTTTCGGTCGCACTCCGAGCGCAACAATGCACCTGATCATTTCGGCGAAGGCCGCAACTTCAGGTCGCCGCATTAAAAAATGCGGCGACCTTCTGTCGCAATTGAGAGATATTCGGGATTGGCCTGAGACCTTTCGCAGAAGCCCAGTGCTTGAAGAATCTCAGCCTCGGCGAGAGAGCGGGCCGCGTCACAAAGCTATAGTTCGAAAAACCAGACGATCGTCGGTGCCGCTTTCCTACCGTTAGCGGTGAAAGCCTAACCCAAAATCTTTAGACGCATGGCGATTGCGATCGCATGTGTCTTGTTGACAGCATCAAGTTTCTCGCGAGCGGAAGCGATGTGTTTCGCTACCGTCGGTCGAGAAATGCCGAGAATGACGGAGATTTCCCAATCGGTTTTTCCCTCCCCGGCCCAGAGAAGGCAGTCAAATTCACGAGGTGAGAGCTTATTGCTGCGCGTTGATCTCGGACGGCGCAAACACAACCAATGCCCGATGGCAAAATTTGCAAGAAACGTAAGGGCCGATCGGTCGTTACTGCTGAGGTCGTCCTTTGCTCCTCCGAATGACAACGCCGCTGACCGCTGGTCAAGCGTCGTGACCGGGATCACGAAGCCTTCGACTAACCCAAAGTCGGCAGCTTCCCCTCCGATTATCCGCGCGTTATCTGGTTCCGAGCAGGACTTGTAACTTTCAGCCCAGGAAAAGGCATTCCGATCTTTCTGAAGGCGCGCTACGATCGGGTCGCGCGGAAGATAATTTTGAACGACGTATCTCGTCGCCCAGCCTTTTGGGAAATGTTGCACCATAGAACGGGTTTGAATTTCAATCTTGGAATTGTGCATTTCAGTCGGGGGTACGATTCCACCAAATACTGAAGCAAACCCGTAACTTTTAGCGATGCTAATTAGACAATCTTGAAGAGCGCTTTGATCAGCCGCCTGTTCTATTAGCGAGATAACCTCCCAAGTGCTCCAAAACAGGTCTGTCATTCTCAGGCCACCATGATTGATCGTATGCTAGGTAGATCCGCGTTGCAAAAAGCGGATGAGAGATCGTCCGCGACGCGCGAGATTTAGAGGTGCAGAAGTGGCTCGGTACATAGCGGTCGAACAGCGTCATTATCAAACGAAGAAAAATATTGCTGAAGTTCAGCGAAAGTAGAGCGTGATATTTTTCGTCTGTCGTCAGCTATGGAAGCTGGTTCTCGTGTGCGGCGCCTATAGGGTCGGGGTTTAGCGATGCGCGTTCTGCTTTTGGAAGACGATGCGATGATCGGCGAGGGCCTGTCCCGGACGCTTGCCGGGGAGGGCATGTCGGTGGATTGGGTGCGCGCCGGCGGAGAGGCTGAGGCGGCGCTCGCCGATGGCGGACATGGGATCGTGCTGCTCGACCTCGGGCTGCCTGGCGCTGAAGGTCTCGATCTTTTGAAGGCGGCGCGGAGCCGGGGGTTCGATACGCCCGTCCTCATCATTACAGCGCGCGACGGGCTCGACCATCGGGTGGCCGGACTCGATCTCGGCGCGGACGACTATCTCGTCAAACCGTTCGAGACGCGGGAGTTACTCGCCAGAATGCGCGCGGTCCTCCGCCGCCGGGCGTGCAGGTCAACATCCCATTTGGTGGCGGGTGCGGTTGAGCTCAATACCGAGACCCATGAGTTGTCGCATGCCGACATCGTGCATGTGTTGCCTGCGCGCGAGTACGCTTTGATGCACGCCTTGATGGAACGCCCGGGTCGTATTCTTTCCCGCGCACAGGTGGAGGAGCGCATCTACGGCTGGGGAGAAGAGGTGGAAAGCAATGCGGTTGATGCCCTGATCTACTCCATTCGACGCAAATTCGGGAAGGACATCATCTTCAACGTGAGGGGTACGGGCTGGATGGTACAAAAATCATGACGACGGTCTCGCTCCGGCGAGCAACCCTTATCTCGATGACCGTTCTTCTGACCTTGGTCGGCGCCGCCGCGATGTTGCTCGCCTACAAGCTTGCGCGTGACGAAGCCGCTGATTTTCTTGACGGACAGTTACGCCAGGTTGCACTTAACGCCGGCTTGGGTCTTCCCGATGCTGACGCGCCGCCGGCCAGCGATCAGGATCCGGAAGATCAGATTGCGGTAACGATCTGGAAGCGCGGCGTCGTTGCCCACACTACGCTTCGCGGCGTCGACATCGCGCGGCCGAGCAAGCCCGGCTTTGAAGATATCGTCGTCGCCGGCGAGCCCTGGCGGGTCTATTCGACGGACAACGATACCTGGACCGTGCAGGTCGCGCAGCGCGACAAGGTTCGTCAGGAATTTGCCCGAAGCGCCGCCGTGGGAGCCGCGGCGCCCATCCTGATCGTCATACCGCTGTCCTGGCTCGTCGTCGGCTGGGCGCTGAACCGGATGCTTGGACGGCTGGACGCTCTGGCGCGGGATCTTGCGAATCGAAGTGCGGTGGCAGCCGCAGCCATTCCCCTCGCCGGAATTCCGATCGAAGTGGCGCCTTTGGTCGAAAGCATGAACGGCCTGATCGTGCGCCTGCGCGCCGCCGTGGAAGCGCAGAAGCGGTTTCTCTCCGACGCGGCGCATGAACTGCGGACGCCGCTCGCTGCGATGCAAATCCAGGTGGATAACCTCAAGATCAACAGTTCCAGCTCGGTCGGAGCGGAATTCGAGGCTGGCAAGGCGGCACTTGCGCAGGGCGTGAAGCGCGCGAGCGCCCTTGTCGGTCAACTGCTGCGGCTGGCGCGCCTCGACGAGCCCGTAGCACCCCTCAGCGAAACGGTTGAGGTGGGTCCGCTGCTGCTCGACTGCGTCGGCGATCATGTCGTGCTGGCCGAACACAAGGGCATCGATCTCGGGGCCCGGATGGAGACGTCCGCGACGCTGCATGGTTCGGTCGAGGAATTGCGCGTTCTGTTCGCAAATCTGATCGATAACGCCGTGCGGTACACGCCCTCCGGCGGGCAGGTCGACGTTTCCCTGACTCTGCGCGACGGGCGACGCGTTGTCGAGGTTCTGGATACGGGTCCTGGTTTGCCGCCAGGCGCCGTTTCCCGCATCTTCGATCGGTTCTATCGCGCGTCGCCGCCGGACGTCGAGGGAACCGGTCTGGGGCTGGCGATCGCGCGGCGAATTGCCGAGCGCAATGGTCTTGTCCTGACCGTCGAGAACCGCCCCGACGGGGCAGCCGGCGTTCTCGCGCGCGTCACATTACTGGCATAGCGCACTTTTCTCTTCTCGCCGCACCCAGGCTCATTCTGTCCTCAGTCTCCGGGGCCATGGTCACCTCATCGGAGCGGGCCGTCGCCGACGCGTCGCGCATCCGTTCGCAAGCGGGGGGCGAATCGGAGAGACACATGATCAGGACTACCCCGTACCGCCTGGACGCCTTGGGCGCCGCAGGTATCTTGCTGGCGCTCATGGTGCCAGCGCTGGCCTACACCGGTCAAAAGCTTGCCGGTCAAGCGAAGGTCACCATCACGCAAGGCCCATCCCGGGAAAGTCACCGACGAAGAGCTTGAGCGCGAATCCGGAGGCAGCGGCCTGCGTTATTCGTTCGACATCAAGAACGGCTCGCGGACGCAGGAAGTCGGCGTCGATGCCGCGAGCGGCAAGGTACTCGAAAACAAGACAGAAGGTCCCCATCCGGACTGACCCGCAGCATGGTCCCACGAACAAACCCGGTGCGTCCTCGCACGCGCCGGGTGGCCGGCTACATAACGGAAATGCAATCATGACCCCAGCCCAGAAATTCGCATTGAGCAAAGTCCCTGAAGTCACGCTCGGCTTCTGGATCATCAAAATTCTTGCCACAACGCTCGGCGAGACCGGCGGCGATACCGTCACCATGACGCTGAACTGGGGTTATTTGGCGGGGACAGCCTTGTTCGCGGTGCTGCTCATCGCCTTCGTGATCGCACAGATCGTCGCGAAACGCTTTCATCCGTTTCTCTACTGGGCGACCATCGTGGCCTCGACGACCTTCGGCACCACGATGGCCGACTTCGCCGACCGGTCGCTCGGGATCGGTTATACCGGCGGCTCATCGCTGCTGTTTCTCTGCCTCGTGAGCATCCTCGGGCTTTGGTATTGGTCGGAGGGAACGGTATCGGTCAACACCGTCTCCACGCCGAAGGTCGAGGCGTTTTACTGGGGAGCGATCACGTTCTCGCAAACCCTCGGCACTGCGCTCGGCGACTGGCTGGCCGACACCGGCGGCCTTGGCTATGAAGGGGGCGCTCTCGTCTTCGCGGCCGGGCTGGCCGTCGTTGTCGCACTCTATTATCGCACGAACGTGTCGCGGGTGCTGCTGTTCTGGGCGGCCTTCATTCTGACTCGTCCGCTTGGCGCGACGGTTGGCGACTTCCTCGATAAACCGGTCGCTGCCGGGGGTCTCAGTCTCAGCAGACCGCTCGCATCGGCCGTGATCGCAGCCTTCATCCTTGCCTGCCTGATCCTGTTGCCGCAGCGCGCGGGCAAGCATCCGGCGTGACGCTACTGCGGCTCTCAAGCGATGTCGATCCTCATGAGCGTTCGCAAATTTTCAAGCCTGGCGCGTCGAGCGATGCAGGATCGGTAGCCGTCCGAGAGCGGCTCCCCACGGTCAATTTGTCGTTCAATCAGCAATCGTTGTTCGGAGAAAGCCGCATGGACAGAATCGTCAGCACAGAAGCCAGCAAGGTGCCGGCTATCACGCTCGGATTCTGGGTCATCAAGATATTCGCGACCACTCTGGGCGAGGTGGGCGGCAACGCGGTGACGTTGACGTTGGGTCTCGGTTATCTGATCGGCACCGCCATCTTTGCCACCGTATTGATTGTGGCCGTGAGTTCTCAGATAAGGGCGAAGCGATTTCAGCCCTTCCTGTACTGGGCCGCCATCACCGCGACCACGCTCGCCGGAACGACGCTTGCCGATTTGGTCGATCGTTCGCTCGGCATTGGCTATCTCGGCGGCTCCCTGTCGCTCTTCACGATGGTCATGGCGACACTGGGCTTGTGGTATTGGTCGCTCGGCTCCGTCTCCGTCGAAACCGTTACTCGCCCAAAGTCGAAGCGTTCTACTGGGCGACCATCATGTTCTCGCAGACCCTCGGCACGGCGCTCGGCGACTGGATGGCAGATGACACCGGGCTCGGTTACAACGGCAGCGCGCTTGTGCTTGCCATCGTCTTGGCAATCGTCGCCGTTCTTTACTTCTTCACGAAAATGTCCCGCACCACGTTGTTCTGGGCGGCTTTCATCCTGACGCGTCCGCTGGGCGCCACAATTGCCAACTCGCTTGACAAGCCGGTCGCCGCCGGGGGGCTTGCCGTTGGCGACTTTTCCGCCTCGGCAGCCCTCATCGTCGTCATTGCCGTTTGCATTCTCGTTATTCCGCAGCGGCCGGGGCGGCATCCCGGCGCATATTCGCGAGTCCCCGAACTTCGCGGGCTCGATTGATCGCGGAATAGACTCCCGACACCACCATGGAGTTCTCAAATGGAGGAGCATCGTTCCACACCGCGCCGCCGGGTCTTGAAGGCTGCAACAATCGCGTTTGGTGGAGGCGCAATCAGTTGCACGGTTCGGAATCTTTCCGACTACGGCGCCTCGCTAGATGTGTGACATCACCGATCGGAAATTCCCGACGCCTTTTCGCTGGTAATTGAAAGTGGCTCGCAGCATTGCCGGATGATCTGGCGCAAGGAGAAGCGGATCGGTGTTCGCTTCACTGGGGCGAATGGCGAAAAATAGGAATGACAACGTGCGCTCGATCGCTTCGCGACGTGCCCGAAAGGCTTTCATCAGGCGGATGTAAGCAATCGTGCTGCGACGAGATCCACCTAAGCCCGATGACGCCAGACACTTTCGACGAGAATTGACGCAAGACCGGCGAACATGATTGCGCCGCCCCAGGCCGAACCGGCCGTCAGCCATGGCAGCACAAGCCATGCGGCGCCAAGCCACGCAATGATTATGAGCGCAAAGCTGCCGTCATCCACGAACAAGCCGAAAAGCTCTCGAATGATCGTCTTGAACCAGCGCATGCAGGAGTTCCTATCGTTTCGCGGCGCCGCGCGCGCCCGAGCGCATCCGGCAAAGCGGTGTTGCGATCAATGCGACGATCAGGAAGCCAGCAACGAGACCGAGGATCGACCAATCCTGAGCGGGCCATCGAAGTCCCATGCCTTCGCCGACCCAGAAAGTGCCAAACGCGGAGAGCAATACCCCGACCATAAACTTCAGGGTGTTCTCCGGGATAGACGCCAAAGGCTTGTGAACGACAAAGCCAAGCAGCACGACGACAAGCAGCGCGGCCAGCGCCCCCATGCTCGCCGGAACAAGCAAGCCCGCGCCGCCGGAACCCACAGCGATAACGATGAAGACCACCTCGATACCCTCGAGCATCGTGATCTTGAAGGCGGTTGCGATCGCGGCCCTGTCCCATCCTCGCTGGCGCTGCCCGAGCTTGCGCAGCGATTCCGTTTGCCTGGAATAGATCGCGTCCTCGTCATGCAAAGGAATAACGCCGGCCGAACGCAGAATTGCTTTGCGCAACCATCGCATTCCGAAGAGGAGCAGAAGCACCCCGACCGCGAGCTGGACGACATCCAGCGGGATGCGCGCGAGCGCCGGACCGGCCGCCACGACGATGGCCAGCAGCATGCCAAGTGCGGCCCCACTCCCGATCAGTGCGCCGCTCCAGCCGCGGACGGCGCCGACAGCCAGAACAACGGTCAGAGCTTCGACGAATTCCACGAGCGAGGCCAGAAATGCGGCAATCGTCGGCGGCCAAGCATGCGTCCAATCCACGATCATGTTGTTCTCCCGATGAGACCGTCGCGGACAGCGCCCAGATGCGATCCGAGGATGTAGAACGAATGTGGGGATGCCGAGTGTTGTATCTTATCCATGTCCGGTTGCTAGATGCCTGCTGCGACAGACCGAACCGATCCTGTATTCGCGTTAACTTGGTATGCTTTTAAAGGCTCTACTCGGCCGCGCGGTTCGGAACGAACTCGCGGTCGGGCTTCGTCCGGCTTTCGATAGATGCGAAGTAGGAATAAAGCGCGGGTAAGACCAGCAAGGTGAGCAGCGTCGCGCTCAACAGGCCGCCGATTACTACGGTCGCCAGCGGCTTCTGCACTTCTGCTCCCGTCCCCGTCGCAAGCGCCATCGGCACGAAGCCGAGCGAGGCGACCAGCGCCGTCATGACGACCGGACGAAACCGCGTCAGAGCGCCTTGGCTGATGGCTGCCTGCGTGCCGACTCCATCGGCAACCAGTCTTCGAATCTGGCTGAGCATCACCAATCCGTTCAGGACCGCGACGCCGGAGAGGGCAATAAAGCCGACCGCGGCCGAGATCGAGAACGGCATGCCGCGCAGCCATAGCGCAGCGATGCCGCCGGTCAGCGCGAGGGGCACCGCGCTGAAGACCAGAAGCGCGTCCCGCGCGGAACCAAGCGCGCCGAACAGCAGCAGGAATATCAAGAGGAAACAGCCGGGGACCACGAACATCAGACGCTGCCGGGCAACGGAGAAGTTCTCGAATTGGCCGCCCCAGGAAAGCCAGGTCCCGGGCGCCAGCTTGACCTTCTCTCCGATGATCGCCTGCGCCTCCGCGACCAACGATCCGATATCCCGCCCACGGACTTCGGCCGTCGCGACGACGCGCCGCTTGCCGTTCTCGCGGCTGATCTGGTTGGCGCCTTCGGTTTGCTCGAATGTCGCCAGAGCGCGAAGAGGGACGGACGCCACCGCGGCATTTTGCGTCAGTCGCGGCAATTGCACCGGCAGGTTTTCAAGCGCCGCGATATCGTTGCGCAGCGCGTCGTTCAGCCGGACGATGATCTGAAAACGCCGATCACCCTCGAACACCAGTCCGGCGACCCGGCCGCCGATCGCGGCTTCGATCACGTCCTGGACCGCAAGCAGGCTGAGGCCACGGCGTGCGATTTCGGCCTTGTCGATCTTGATCTCCAGGAACGGAAGCCCGGCGGTCTCTTCCACCTTGACGTTCTCGGCGCCGTCGATGCGCCGCAGCGCATGGGCGATGTTGCCGGCAGTCCGCTGCATCTGCTCGAAATCGTCGCCGAAGACCTTGACCGCCAGATCCTCGCGCACGCCGGCGATCAGCTCATTGAACCGCATTTCGATGGGCTGGGAGAAGCCGAGCTTGTTCCCCGGCAATTTCGAGGCTTCAACCTCGATCTGCTTGATGAGATCGTCTTTTGTCATCGACGGGTCGGGCCACTCGGCCTGCGGCTTGACGATGATGTAGGTGTCGGACGCGTTCGGCGGCATCGGGTCGGCGGCGAGGTCCGGCGTTCCGGTGCGGGAGAACACGAACGCCACCTGCGGAAACTTGCTGACGACACTCTCGATCTGGAGTTGCATCGCTTGCGATTGGGTTATCGACGTACTCGGGATTCGCTTGACCTCCATCACGATGTTCTTTTCGTCCAGCGTCGGTGTGAACTCCTGCCCCAGCCGGGTGAACAGCAGACTCGCTGCGACGAAGAGGATCGCGGCGACACCGATCACAGGCAGCGGAGACGCGATCACCCGCGTCAATAGCGGCGCATAGCCCGCCTTCAGCTTGCGGATGATGGCGTTTTCCTGCTCGCTAACCGGTTTGGTGACAGTCAGCGCGACCATCGCCGGGACGAATGTCAACGAGACGACGAAGGCCGCGACGAGCGCGATGATGACCGTCAGCGCCATCGGCTCGAACGTCTTGCCCTCGACGCCGGTGAACGTCAGCAGCGGCACGTAGACGAGAATGATGATAAGCTGGCCGTAGACCGTCGGCCGGATCATCTCGATGGCGGATTCCTTGACGGTCTGGAGCCGTTCGTCCAGCGCCAGCATTCGCCCGACCTGGCGCTGACGCTCAGCAAGGTGGCGGAGACTGTTTTCCGCGATGATCACGGCGCCGTCGACGATCAGTCCGAAGTCCAAGGCGCCCAAGCTCATGAGATTGGCGCTGATCTTGCCCTGCAGCATGCCCGTTGCGGTCAGCATCATGGTGACCGGGATGACACACGCAGTCACCACCGCGGCCCGCAGGTTGCCTAACAGGAGGAACAGCACGACGATAACGAGCAGAGCGCCTTCCGCCAGGTTGGTGGCGACAGTCTCGATGGTGGCATCGACCAATTGCGTCCGGTTGAGCACGGTGTGGGCATAGATGCCGGGCGGAAGCGTGCGGCTGATCTCCTTGATCTTCGCATCCGCCGCCGCTGCGACCGTACGGCTGTTGCCTCCGATCAGCATCAGCGTTGTTCCGAGGACGACCTCGCGGCCGTTGACGCTGGCGCTGCCGGTGCGCAACTCCTTACCGATCACGACATCGGCAACGTCCTTGACGCGGATCGGGACACCCGCCCGCGTGGCCACGACGATTTGCGAGATGTCCTCGATGTTTTCGACGCGACCACTGGCCCGGACCACGTAACCTTCGCCGTTTTGCTCGATGTAGTTGGCGCCTCGGCTGACGTTATTGGCCTCGATGGCCTCGATGACCTGATTGAGCGATAGTCCAAAGCTGATCAGTCGCTGCGGGTCGGGTTGCACCTGGAACTGCTTGACGAAACCACCGATAGCATCGGCGCCAGCCACCCCGGGGACCGTCTTCATCTGCGGACGGATGATCCAGTCCTGCACGGTGCGCAGATACACCGTCCGCTGAAAATCGTTTGTCAGGCGCTCACCTTCGGGCGTCAGATAGGTTCCATCGGACTGCCAGCCGGGCTGGCCGTTGTGCACCGGTGCAACCGCGCTGGGTTTGGCGTATTCGACCGCCCACCAATAGATCTCGCCAAGTCCGGTCGAGATTGGCCCGAGCTTAATGTCGACGCCGGGCGGAAGATTGGCCTTGGCCTCGTTGATGCGCTCCGAAACCTGCTGGCGCGCGAAGTAGATGTTGGTACGGTCGGTGAACACGGCCGTGATCTGGGCAAAACCGTTCCGCGAAAAGGACCGCGTCGATTCCAAACCGGGCGTGCCGGCCAGCACTGTTTCCAGTGCCACGGTGATCTGCTTCTCGATTTCGACCGGCGTCAGCGCCGGGGCCGCGGCGTTGACCTGGACCTGGACGTTGGTGACATCCGGAACCGCATCGATCGGAAGCTTGGTCAGAGACCAGAAACCCGAGGCGACTGCCGCCAGCGTAATCAGCAGGACGAGCCATCGGCGCCGGACCGAAAAATCGATGATGCTTTCGATCATCGCTCAGTCCTCGTCCCGCGGCTTCGAAAGCTCGGCCTTGAGCGAGAACGTGTTCGTCGTGGCGACGGCCTCGCCGGGCGTCAGGCCGGACACGATCTCGACGACCTGATCCTCTCTCTCGCCAACCACGACATTGCGCTTTTCGAAGCCGTCTTTGGTCCGGACGAACACGATCGGTTGGCCGGCCAGCTTCTGGATGGCGGTCGCGAGCACCACGACGGGCACGGTCCGCTCCTCGAGGGCGATTGCCGCCGTGACGAACGATCCCGGCCGCCAAGTCCGGTCGGGATTTGGGATTTCAGCCACGACGCGCGCCGTGCGCGTATCCTTGTCGACCAGCGGGCTCACGAACACGACCTTGCCGATGGCTGTCGTGGCAAGACCTCTTGCGGAAATTTTGACCGATTGGCCTTCCTTGATCAAAGGAAGGTCGGAGGAGGCGACAGACAATTCCACCCAGACACGGCTCAGATCGACCACGACGAACAATTCGGTCTCCAGACTGTCCCGGCCGACGGCTGTGCCCAACTCGACCTTGCGTTCGGCCACCCGCCCGGAGATCGGCGAGCGCACATCCTGGCGTCGAAGCGAAGCCTCTGGAGCCCCGGGCACCGCGATGATCTCCCTTTCGCCGAGGCCTAGCGCAAGCAATTTCTGCCGCGCGATCTTGACGCGCATTTCGGTCTGCGCCGCGGCGTTGCGCGACCGCAGGTATTGCTGCTCGGTGCCTACACGGCTGTCCCAGAGCGTCTTGTCGCGGGTGGACAAATCCTGTTGCAGATCGTTTGTAAGTCCGGCTGCCAGATATTCGCTCTTGGCATCCGCGACCTCGCGGCTTTCGAGGACGGCGATCACTTCATCCCTTGCGACATCTTCACCGATATTCTTGCGCAGCTCCGCGACCGTCCCCGATAGCTTGACCGAGACATGTGCGATCCGGTCCGCGTCGGGAACAACCGAACCCGGAACAACGAGACGCTTGGCGATTGCTGCCGGTCCTACGTCGACCAGATCGATCTGCGCGAGCTTGATCTGCTCATCACTCATAGACAGAAGGCTGGAGATCAGCTCCGGTGCCGACGGCTTGGGCAATATTGCCGTCTTGGCCGGCGGTCCCATCCCGATTGCCCGTTGAAGGGTCGTCGACAGACCCAGCGCGAAAATCGCGGCTCCTCCCGCGAACGCAAGCACAACGATTGTCGAGCGACTCATCATGATACTCTTCCGACGTGGAGCCAGCGCGCCACCGTCACAGATATTTGGAAATGGCCTTGAATTCATCGACGACGGTTCTTGTCGATTTGCCGGGCCCGCTCACGGCGCGATCGAGGCAATGGTCGACGTGGTCGTGGATCAATGTGCGCTTCGCCTCGCCGATGGCCTTCTCGACGGCATGAAGCTGCTGAGCCAGATCCAGGCACGACCGGCCTTCGTCGAACATGTCGATGACACGACGTAGGTGACCCTCGGCGCGCCGGAGCCGCCTGACGATATTGGGATGCGTTTCGTGAACGTGAACTTTTGCCATCCGCGGAACCTATCCTCCCGGGGGGGATATGCCAACCCGAAGTTACAAGCTTGAAAAGGATAGGGGGGTAGGCTATATTGTCGCATGAGCCACACCGTCCGCGAGAAAAAGAAGCTGCTTGCGCGAGTTCGCCGCATCCGCGGTCAGTTTGAAGCCATCGAGCGTGCCTTAAGCGAAGAAGCCGAGTGCGAGCGCATCATGCACATGATTGCCGGCATCCGTGGGAGTGTCGCAGGTCTGATGGCCGAGGTCGTGGAGGATCACATCCGCACCCATCTGGTCGATCCCCAGAAGAATCCCGGCGCGCTCAATGCGGATGCGGCGGATCAACTGATCGAAGTCGTTCACACCTACCTGAAGTAAGGACACGCCATGGCCGTCGACCAGACGATCGATCGTTCTGCCGCGCATGATCACGTTTTTCTGGGTGAAGATCACGACAAGGCCGCGCGCAGGACCTGGGCGGTCATCGGGCTGTGCGGCCTCATGATGATCGCGGAGATCGTCGGCGGCGCACTGTTCGGATCGTTGGCCCTGATCGCAGACGGTCTGCATATGTCGACGCACGCCGGCGCGCTTCTGTTGGCGGCGTTGGCCTATACGTATGCGCGCCGACATGCCCACGACCGGAATTTCACCTTCGGCACCGGAAAGTTCGGAGACCTCGCCGGATACAGTAGCGCGATCATATTGGCGATGATCGCCTTGCTGATCGGTTATGAGGCGGTATCGCGTTTTCTGTCCCCCGTCGCCATCAGTTTCAACGAGGCCATTCCGATCGCCGTGCTCGGTCTCGCGGTTAATCTGGTCAGCGCATGGTTGCTGTCCGGCGGTCATCACGGGCACAGCCACGGTCATTCGCACGGCCACGAACATCCCCTCGATCACGGCGGGGATGTTCACCGGATCGACCTCGGGGCCGGCGCGATCGAACTTGAAGTTTTTGAAAACGGTGTGCCGCCTCGTTTCCGATTGCGGCTTCCGGATGGCCTGCAGTTACATGCTTCGCACGTCACCGTTGAAACCATAAGACCTGCGGGCGGCAGACAGACATTCACATTCGCGGATCGCGGAGGATATCTGGAATCGCTCGACGAAATTCCGGAACCTCATGAGTTTGCGGCCAAGGTCCGTCTAAAGCAGGACGATCAGTTCAAGGAATTTGAAGAAAGTTTCGAAGAGCACGATCACGATGCGCCAGCGGGCGCTCATCATCGTGACAACAACATGCGTGCCGCGGTCGTTCACGTGGCGGCCGACGCCGCCGTTTCGGTGCTGGTGATTGTCGGACTTCTCCTCGCGCGCACCTTCGGATGGCTCTGGATGGATCCGCTCGCCGGCCTTATCGGCGCCGTCGTCATCGCAAACTGGTCGTTCGGACTTTTACGCGATACCGGCGGCATATTGCTGGACCGCAATCCGGACCCGCGGATGGCGGAAAAGGTCAGACAGACGATCGAGCGCGACGGAGATCGGGTGACCGACCTGCACCTTTGGCGGCTGGGACCCGGACACCTTGGAGCAATCGTCGCCATCGCCACCGAGAAACGCCGCGAAGCCGAATATTATCGCCGCATGCTTGGCAAGTTCGGCGATTTGTCCCACGTTACAATCGAGGTCAGTGATCAGGCGACGCGGCTAGTGCGACGGGATCAATAAAAACTGCACTGGCACGGCCCCATGAGGATGGGCCTAACCTGCTTCAGTAATAACCGTGTCCGGGGCAGGACGAAGACCTATACCAGCGTCGATGGCAGGTTCGGACCCTTTCAGCACCGCGAGACGCTAAATGGCAGAACACTTGGCCCAGCAATGGTCAAAGTCCTTGCCTTTTCGATGCAACCAACAAAAAAGCTCCGCCGTGTGGGGCGGGGGAAAGTAGGCGCAGCATTATTGCTGCGCTGACAGTCTAGCCAAAGGCGTCACGGCATCAAACTTAAACTTTGACGGCTTGTTCGAAGCGAGTCTCGGTATTCAAGGTAGCATATGACAGACAATTTAAGGAGATCGATGAGTTTGTTTGCATCTTTGGCGAGCGCGACTGCAATTGCTTACGTCGCAGACTACGCGGCGCATTTTGAGTGGCACTTCTCTCGGGTTGTGGTCAGGAGGGACGCTCTCGTCGCAGCCGTTCTTCTCGGGGTTGTGGTCGGCGCCAAATTGATATTTCAAAGGCGGCGTAAGAGCGGTCCGTTGGCCTCGCGGCTTTCGCGAGCCTCCAATTCTTCTCATTCAAACAATTTCCCTAAGCCCCAACAGCAGAGGCATATCAATGAGGCCGCGTGCGAAGCATTACGCACATGGTCGACCGCATCTGAGGAGGGCGTGCACTTGGCTGCTCAAGCAAGGTCCTGACTACATCGACACTTCCCAACTATTGTACCGGGCAGGATAGACTCTGGGAAACGCCCGTTCAGGTCGGCGAGTGTAATATTGTTGCGGATCGACACGGACTAACTTCAGGTGATAGGCTCGTTGGGATCAAGGAGAGTGAGTTCCATTTGACGTTCGCGTCTGACCCGTCTGGAAAACGTCGCTTGCGCAGCCCGCGCGGCATTGCGGCTGTGTTCCTGATGGTTGCCTATTTGTTGGCCGGGACGCTGCATAGCCTCTACGATATCGACGTAACGAACCCCGCCGGCAGTTCGATCGTTGCAACGCAGATGAACAAGGACGTCGACCTTTCCGGCAAGGGCTTGGCGGTCGAACACCATTGCCATGGGTGTTTTTCTGTGTCCGTCCCGATCCCTGTCATTTTAGCGACGCCGCTTGAACCAACATCCAAGTTGATTCTGGCGCGATTGACGCATGATTCCGGTCTGGCACCGGGACTCGATCCGCCCCCACCACGGCATCTGACCTGAAAATCGTCGCCGGGGCGCTCTGCGCCCTGAATTGTCGTTTTCGAGGTCATTTTTATGTTTTCCAAATGTGCTCCGGCGCGCCTCTTGTGCGTGTCGCTGATCCTATTCGGGCTGCCCTCGAGCATTGCCTGGGCCGCGTCGCGGCCAATGACGCTTCAGCATGCGTTACAGCGAGCGCTTGCAGCCAATCCGCGTCTCACCGCCTCCGAGCGGGATGTCGGCATTGCAACCGGCCAGCGAATCCAGGCCGGGGCGCTTTTCAATCCCGACCTGTCTTACGAACAGGACAATTCGCTCGGCTCGGGACCCTACCGCGGCACGCGGTCGGCCGAGACGACTCTGCAGATCAGCCAACTGTTCGAGTTGTTCGGCAAACGCGATGCGCGCATCGCGGCGGGAGCGGCCGGGGTCAACGTTGCCGTCATCCAGCGCAAGGCTGTTCGACTGGAGGTCCTGTCGGAGACGGCGGTGGCCTTCCTGACGGTGCTCGGCGCGCAACGGCGCGTCCAGATTTTGGACGATCAGGTTGCCGCCATCGACCGTCTGACGCCCTTGCTGCAACGGCGCGTCGAGGCCGGCGCGTCATCGCCGGCTGAAACGGGGCGGGCTGAGGTCGCCTCCGATCTCGTCAAGGCCGACCGTGAACGCGTCAAAGCTTCGCTGTCGAGCGCGCGGCGCGACCTTGCAGTTCTCATGGGCGATACGTCTCCGCGATTTTCGACAGTGACGGGCCGTCTAGAAACGGTTGGGCGTCCGCCATCGTTTAAAGCCGTCATTGCCGCCATCGATGCAAATCCCCAATTGGTGCGGTGGACGGCGGTCTATGCGCAGCGGAATGCCGAATTGCTGCTAGCGCGGCTCAAGCCCTATCCCGACGTGCGGGTGAGCGCGGGCTGGCGGCACTTCAATGAAACCGGCGACAATGCCGTGCGGCTGGGAATCTCTATTCCGATCCCGGTGTTTGACCAGAACCAGGGCAACATCCTCTCCGCACAGGAAAGCTTGGCAAAAGCCGCCGCCGAAAGAGCGGCGAACAAGGCCACGCTCGTTGTGCTGGCGGGGCGAGCCTATGACTCTCTGGAAGGGTCGCTGCGCGAGCTTGCGATCCTCAGGAAGTCCGCAATCCCGAAGGCGGAAGCTGCGGCGCAGGCGATCTTCGACGGCTACGGCCAGGGACGGTTCACGCTGCTTGAAGTCCTCGATGCGCAAGCCACGCTCGCCCAGGCTCGGCTGCGCGAGCAGGAAGCGTTGCAGAATTTCCATATTGCCGTGGCGACGATCGAAGGTCTTGTCGGCAACCCGTTTTCGCTCACACATCAGAGTTCAAGATGATCAAGGCAATTGTTCGCTACTCCGTGTTCATTCTGGTCGCCGTCGCGCTGGGCTACGGCGGCTATCGCATGCTGATGCCAGCAAGCTCGAAAGTCACACCCACCGAAAAAACGGACAAGGACGAGCACTCAGAGAGCATTATCCTGAGCGACGCCAAGGTCGAGGCTTCGGAGATCGAACTCGTGAAAGCCTCATCCGGCGTGCTGCGCGAAAGCCTTTTCCTCAACGGCATTGTCCAACCGAACCAGGAATCGCTGGTCCAGGTTACACCCCGCTTCCCGGGGATCGTCCGCGACGTGCGCAAGCGGATCGGCAACGCCGTCCAGAAGGGTGACGTCCTTGCAGTCATCGAGAGCAACCAAAGCCTAACCCAGTACGAATTAAAGGCCTCGTTGGCCGGAACGGTGATCGATCGCCAGATCACGTTGGGCGAGTACGCTTCCGAGCAGAAGCCCGCTTTCGTGGTCGCGGATTTGTCGACCGTATGGGTCGATTTCTCGGTCTATCGGCGCGATCTCAAGCGGGTCAGTGTCGGTGACCAAGTGTTCATCGATCCAGCGGACGGCGGCGCGCCAATCGATGCGAAAATTTCCTATCTCTCCCCGGTTGGCAGCAGTGACACCCAGAGTGCGATCGCTAGGGCAATGGTACCGAACGCCGGACAACGGCTTCGCCCGGGACTCTTCGTCACCGGTCGTTTGATGCTCACCGCGAAAAAGGTCGGCGTCGCGGTGAAATCATCGGCGCTGCAGACCGTGGAAAACCGCACGATCGTCTTCGTTCGCAACGGCGAAAAGTTCGAGGCACGAAACGTTGTAATCGGTGAACGCGATCCGCAGCTCGTCGAGATCACCGACGGCGTTCTGGACGGCGACGTCTATGCGGCCAAGAACAGCTTCATCGTAAAGGCTGAGATGACGAAAGGAGCGGGCGGTGATGAACACTGAGAACGACATGATTTTGATCACCGCGTTGATCAGACCTCACATGGAGGGCCATGTGGTCCGCGCCCTTCATGATCTCACGAATTTTCCAGGTTTTACCTTCGACGAGGTGCGCGGCCAGGGCCGCGGCCGGGGACAGGGCGGGTCGTATGTCGCGAGCGATGAGGACATCACCTACCACCAGTTTCTGGAACTGAGGCTTGTCTGCCGGTCGGACCAAGCGGCGCCGATCTGCGAACGCATTGCAGCGGCCGCTTGGACCGGTCGGAAAGGCGATGGCGTGATCTACACAACGTCCGTGCATTCGTTCGGACGCATCCGGGAGATCGGCGAGCATCAGGAGCAGCGTCATGATTGATGGAATTCTGTCGTTCGCCATCCGGCAGCGATGGCTGGTCATGATCGGCATTCTCATCATGGCGGCCCTCGGCGCCTGGAATTTCACCCGGCTGCCGATCGACGCGGTGCCCGACATCACCAACGTCCAGGTCCAGATCAACAGCAGCGCGCCTGGCTATTCGCCGCTGGAGGTCGAGCAGCGGATCACGTTTCCGATCGAGACCGCCATGGGCGGGCTGCCGCATCTCGACAGCACGCGCTCACAGTCACGTTACGGCTTGAGCCAGGTCACGATCATCTTCAAGGATGGGACCGACATCTATTTCGCCAGGCAGTTGGTCAACGAGCGCATCCAGCAGGTCAAGGACCAACTGCCCGCCGGCGTCGAGACCGCGATGGGACCGATCTCGACAGGACTCGGCGAAATCTATTTGTTCACGGTCGAAGCGAAGCCCGGCGCCCGTAAAGAGGGCGGCGGCGATTATACGCCGAGCGATCTGCGGACGATCCAGGACTGGATCATCAAACCACAGTTGCGCAACGTCCCGGGCGTCATCGAGGTCAACACCATCGGAGGCTTCGAGAAGCAATTTCATGTGCTGCCGGACCCGGCGCAACTGATGGCCTACAAGCTCAGCTTCCGCGACGTGATGACGGCGCTGGCGTCGAACAACGCCAATGTGGGTGCAGGCTATATCGAGCGGAATGGCGAGCAATATCTGGTTCGGACGCCGGGCCAGGTGGCGAACGTCGAGGAAATCAAGGAAATTGTGATTGGCTCTCACAATGGCGTTCCGGTTCGAATCGGAGACGTCGCCGAGGTGAGGGAAGGCAAGGATCTGCGGACCGGCGCGGCCACCGTGAACGGCAAGGAAACCGTTCTCGGAACCGCAATGCTGCTGATCGGCGAGAACAGTCGCGCTGTCGCGCAGCGGGTTGCCGCCAAACTCAAGGAGATCGGCCGATCGTTGCCGGATGGCGTGATCGCGCGCGCGGTATATGACCGAACGCACCTTGTCGAGGCGACGGTTGCGACCGTGGAAAAAAACCTGGTCGAAGGTGCGCTGCTCGTTATCGTGATTCTCTTCATGATCTTGGGAAATTTCAAAGCGGCGATCGCGACCGCATGCGTGATTCCTCTAGCCATGCTGTTCACGATCACCGGCATGGTGGAGAACAAGGTCAGCGCCAACCTGATGAGCCTCGGCGCCATTGACTTCGGCATCATCATCGACGGCGCAGTCATCATCGTCGAGAACTGCCTGCGGCTATTGGCGGAAGAACAGCATCGGCAGGGCCGATTGCTCAATCGTCAGGAACGGTTCGAGACCATTCTCGCCGGGTCGAGGGAGGTGATCGGTCCCAGTTTGTTCGGAACCTTGATCATCGGCGTGGTCTACCTGCCCATCCTCACGCTGACTGGCGTCGAAGGCAAGATGTTCACGCCGATGGCCTTGACGGTCCTGATGGCGCTCACCGGCGCCAGCATCCTGTCGCTCACCTTCGTGCCGGCGGCGGTTGCCCTCTTGGTGACCGGAAAGGTCTCCGAACACGAAAACTTCTTCATGCGCGGCGCGCGAAAGCTCTACACGCCGTTGCTGTCCGCCTCGATTCGCAACCGTTTCGGTGTCGCCGCCGTCGCCGCGTTGCTGGTCATCGTCTGCGGCATCGCCGCGACGCGCATGGGCGGTGAATTCATTCCCAGCCTCGACGAGGGGGATGTCGCGCTGCAGGCGATCCGGATCCCGGGAACGAGCCTGACCCAGTCGCTGGAAATGCAGGCGATGCTCGAAAAGCGGCTGCTGAAGATTCCCGAGGTCAAGGAGGCCTTCGCACGGACCGGCACCGCAGAAGTCGCAACCGATCTGATGCCACCGTCGACTTCGGATGGTTACGTAATGTTGAAGCCGCGCAAGGAATGGCCTGATCCGGAGAAGAGCAAGGCCGCGGTGGTTCGTGAAATCCAGGAAGCCGCCAAAGACGTTCCGGGCAGCGTGTACGAGATATCGCAGCCGATCGAAATGCGCTTCAACGAATTAATCTCCGGGGTCCGCAGCGACGTCGGTGTCAAGATTTTTGGCGACGATCTCGACACGCTGGTCCAATCGGCAGCAAAGGTGCAAGCCGTGTTGCAGAATGTTCAAGGCGCGGCCGACGTCAAGACCGAACAAGCCTCCGGCTTGCCGGTGTTGACGGTGAAGCTCAATAGACAGGCCTTGTCACGATACGGAATCAATGTGTCGGACGTCCAGAATTTGATCGAAATCGCCGTTGGGGGAAAACCCTCCGGCCTTGTCTTTGAGGGAGACCGGCGCTTCAAGATCGTGGTTAGGCTTCCGGAGTATCTGCGATCTGACATTCAGGCGGTCCGGGCGCTGCCGGTGCCATTGCCTCCTCTGGAGAACGACGCCAAGGCAAAGCCAGCGGTTTGGAACAATTCGCCGCTTGCTCAAATCCGGTACGTGCCGCTTTCCGAACTTGCCGAAATCGACGTTGCGTTGGGTCCCAATCAGATCAGCCGCGAAAACGGCAAGCGGCGCATCGTGGTTACCGCCAACGTGCGCGGCCGTGATCTCGGGTCATTCGTTGCCGACGCACAGAAACAGGTCGAGGAGAAAGTGAAATTGCCGGCGGGCTACTGGATCGGATGGGGCGGCCAATTCGAACAGCTTGTTTCCGCCACGCAACGATTGACGATCGTCGTGCCGATCGCGCTTTTGCTGATCCTTTTGCTCCTTTTTATGAGCCTGGGATCAATGGCCGATGCGTTGCTGGTGTTCAGTGGGGTGCCGCTCGCACTGACGGGCGGCATCGTGGCACTCTTGCTGCGCGGCATCCCATTGTCGATCAGCGCGGGGATCGGCTTCATCGCGTTGTCCGGCGTAGCGGTGCTCAATGGTCTGGTCATCATCACCTTCATTGAGCGCCTGAGGCGAGAAGGACATGCCCTTGTCGATGCGGTCCGCGAAGGTGCGCTGACCCGGCTGCGACCCGTGTTGATGACGGCGCTGGTCGCCTCGCTCGGCTTCGTGCCGATGGCGGTTGCCACCGGTGCGGGCGCCGAGGTGCAGCGACCACTGGCGACCGTGGTGATCGGCGGAATCATCTCCTCGACGATCTTGACGTTGCTGGTGTTGCCCGCGCTCTACGTCCTGTTCAGACGGGAAGATCCGGAGAATGGCGGCTCGAACTCGCCCGCTGTGGAGGGAGTAAACCCATGAGGTGTCTCGCCGCGGGGATCATCGTCCCTGTTCTGAATGGGGATTAACGATGACCAACAACGGAGCTCCAGGCAGAAGTGACGGCCAGGACGGAGCGAACGCTCGCGTGAGTCATACGGGCGGTTGGTGCAGGCGATGGCTTCTGGTCCTGGCGCTATCGTCCGGTCCATTGCTTGCGACCGCCGGATGGCAGGTGCTGCAGGCGGAATCGCAGAAGGCCAAGATTGTCGGTCTGGGCGCTACGACGTGCCAACGCTTCAGTGATGACGTCAAAGCGAATCCGGTGCTCCGGAGAGATTACCTCGCTTGGGCACAAGGCTTCATGAGCGGAATCATCCTCAGCAGGCCACCAGGCGTGGACGAGGGGCTCGATCTCGCCCCGGTAACGTTCGATCTTGTCGGCCAATTGCATTTCCTTGAGGACCATTGCGCTCAGAATGCGGCGCTGGATTTTTCCGATGCTGTCGAGGCGCTCTACAAGCGCTTGCGCAAGGAGGGTAGGACATGAGTTCGAACGAGGACGTTCGCAGCAAGTTCCTTAGGGGACGATCGTGAGCGACATTGCGCAGCCCACGAAAATCCGGCTCCGTGTCGAGGGTATGGACTGCGCCTCCTGCGCCACGAAGATCGAGAACGCCCTGCAACGGCTGCCCGGCGTCCAGGACGTGGTCGTCTCGGTCCCCGCAGGTACCGTGATCGTCAGCCATGACGGCAGCGAAGCCGACGATGGCATATGTCAGCGCGTTTCGGATCTGGGTTATCGCGTCGCGCAAGTCGACGCGGCGGGAAGCAGCAATCATCGCCAGCAGCAAGCCAATGACGAAGCGTCCTCCCCCGAGGACGGTCACTCCCACCTTCATGAGCACACCTCCAGCGGCGGGGCGTGGTGGCGGACCCGCAAGGGCATCCTGACGATCGCTTCCGGAATGGCATTGGCAGTGGCCTACGTGCTTGGTAAGGCCGTACCGACGACGGAGCATTGGGCATTCCTGCTCGCCATGCTGGTTGGTCTGGTTCCAATTGCGCGTCGCGCGGTCTCCGCCGCGCGTGTCGGCACGCCGTTCTCGATCGAGATGCTGATGTCGGTTGCCGCGATCGGTGCGGTCGTGATCGGTGCAACCGAAGAGGCCGCCACGGTGGTCTTCTTGTTCCTGATCGGCGAACTGCTCGAAGGCGTCGCCGCCAGCCGTGCCCGGGCCAGCATTCAGGATCTTACCAGACTTGTTCCGAAGACCGCCCGGGTCGAGGAGGATGGGCAGGTACGCGAAGTACAGGCAGAAACTCTTGCCGTCGGGGCGCTGATTCAAGTCCGGCCCGGCGATCGAATCCCCGCCGATGGCATGATCGTTTCCGGACAGAGCGCGATCGACGAAGCGCCCGTGACGGGCGAGAGCACGCCGGTCCGGAAGGGGCCTGATGACACTCTGTTCGCCGGCACCGTCAACGGCGATGGGCTGCTGCGGGTGCGGGTGACCGCCGCTGCGGCGGACAATACCATCGCGCGGGTCGTGCGCCTTGTCGAGGAAGCCCAAGAATCCAAGGCGCCTACCGAACGGTTCATCGACCGATTCTCGCGGTTCTACACGCCGGGTGTGGTCGCAGTGGCAATACTGGTAGCTGTCGTGCCGCCGCTGCTGTTCGGTGGCGTTTGGAGCAACTGGATCTACAAGGGTCTGGCGATCTTGCTGATCGGCTGTCCCTGCGCCCTGGTCATTTCGACGCCTGCGGCGATCGCCGCCAGCCTCTCCGCAGGCGCGCGCCGGGGCCTGTTACTGAAGGGTGGTGCCGTTCTCGAACAAGTCGGCAAGGTGACGATGGCTTGTTTCGACAAGACCGGCACGTTGACGGCGGGCAAACCCCAAGTCACGGACGTCATCGGGCTCGCGCGCAGCGAGAACGACGTACTCGGTTTTGCCGCCGCGCTCGAGGCCGGATCGAGCCACCCACTAGCTACCGCAATTCTGGCCGAGGCGCACAAGCGCGACATTCCAATTCCGGCGACTTCGGAATCCGAGGCGGTCGGCGGAAAGGGGATTCGCGCAAGGGTCGACGGACTCCACGTCTTTCTTGGATCGCCGTCGGCCGCAGCCGAAATCGTTTCTCTGAAACCCGACGATGAACTTCGCTTCGCAGGACTCACCGACGAAGGCAAGACGGTTTCGGTTCTGGTGATCGGTCAGCTTTTGGCCGGCGCTATAGCGATGCGCGATGAACCGCGTCCGGATGCCGTGAAAGGCCTGAAACTGCTTAACGAGGCGGGCATCAAAACGGTCATGCTGACTGGCGATAACCAGCGGACAGCGGCCGCGGTCGGCAAGCAACTCGGGATCGAGGTTCAGGCCGGGCTTTTGCCGCAGGACAAGCAGCGTATCGTCGCCCAATTCAGGAACGCGGGATGGACGGTGGCCAAGATCGGCGATGGCATCAACGACGCTCCGGCGCTGGCGGCCGCGGACGTCGGCATCGCCATGGGAGGCGGGACCGACGTCGCGCTGGAGACCGCCGACGCGGCGGTGCTTCACGGTCGGGTCTCCGATGTCGCGGCGATGGTCGATCTGTCGAAACGGACCATGGTCAATATCCGCCAAAACATCGCAGTCGCGCTCGGTCTGAAGGCGGTCTTCCTGGTCACCACGATAGTCGGCCTGACAGGGTTGTGGCCGGCCATCCTTGCCGACACTGGCGCGACGGTGCTGGTCACGCTCAACGCGCTGCGGCTGCTGGCGCCGCCCGGCGCCGACCAGGCGGATGAAAAGTAACCCCCCAAAACATTGGACTTCAAACCAAGGAGAATTCCATGGGCTTCGACCAGTATCACGAACCGCCGGACGAACTGTCGCAGGACATCCGGACTTTTGCGCGGATGATCACCTCGCTGATCGAGGAGGCGGAAGCGATCAGTTGGTACGAACAGCGGATGTCCGTCGAAAAGGACAAGGTGGCCAAGGCAATCATGGCGAATGCGCAGAAGGAGGAATTCAAGCACTTCGGCATGAACCTGGAATTCCTGTTACGCAAGAAGAAGGCATGGCGAACCGAGCTTGAGGGGATCCTCTTCAGGGACGGCGACATCGTCGCACTTGCGGAGAAAGCGGAGAAGAAGGCCGATTGAAGGGAGGGAGGGCGTCGCGGAGGAGCGCCGACGGAAGAGGCGGAGTAGGGTGGTCAAGGCGGGCACGATCTCGTTCGGCGGGGCGACGATACCCTGCGTCGTGCGCAATCTCAGCACGGTTGGCGCGCTGCTCATTGTCGAAAGTCCGCTCGGCATTCCGAGACGCTTCACGCTACTGGTCCGCCTCGGACTCGTTTGCGAAGGAGTGTCGCGTGATCTGGATCACGGTGTCTCTTTCTGAGCAGCCGAACGACGGCGGTGTGAGGCATCGCGCGTCGGAACCTGAATGACCGCGACCGCGACCGACCGCTTTCGGCGCGGCTGAGCGCAAGGAGGACACAGATGCACAGGATCCGTAAGAAATGGGTGCGATCGGCGACAACAGGGCTGATTTTCCTGCTTGCCGCACTAATCGATATTCATGCTGTGGCTGCAGCGCGCGGCAGCTCCGCGTCGGAAAACCCCTTGGCTGCCGAACACATCGATGCCCTGCCGCCCGATCTCCACCGTGTGGTCGTCAACCGTGCGCGCGCCTGCGGCAATAAGGCGGCGGCCGCGCACTATTTCTCGGTTTCAATCGAAGCCGAAGGCTTCCGCTTCGTCTCGTTGCATTTCGAGGACTTCGCGTGCGCGAACCGCGCCGCCGTCTGCATCGCCGATCGCTGTCTCCACGAGGTGTACCTGGAATCGCACGGGCGGCACCGCCTCGTCTTCACCACGCACGCCCGTGATCTGAAACTCACCAACGATGGCGCTGCTGGAATCGAGGTGACTGATGGCACATCGATACGAGTTTTTCGCTGGAATGGATGGCGGTTTGTGTCCGTCCGTACGATCAAGAATGGTTGGTAACGCGTGACATCGTCGATCATTGGACATCTCCATTTTGGAGGTGCGGACCTTAGCTTCCGCAAGAAGTTCCGCCTGTTCTTCACGGTCGCGGCGGTCGTGCTGCTGCTCGGCGGCATCAAGGCCGCCGTGCACTTTTTCGGCTTCGAGTTTCTCGAACTCAACAGGTTGCTGACGAGCGGCATCGGCGGCGCCATCTTCATCATCGGATTTCTGTTGTCGAGCATTCTTGCCGACTACAAGGAAGCGGAACGCATCCCGGCGGACATCCGCACGTCCATTGAAGCCATCGACGGCGATCTGGAATCGTTTGCCGTTATCAACAAGGACTTCGATTTGATTGCGAGCCGCCGCGTCCTGATCGACACGATCGATAAACTGCGGACCGGTCTTGGCCACGCCAGCGATCACAAGGATATTCCACCGGTTCTTGAGGAGATCGGCAAGTTGACGCCGATTTTCGGACACCTGGAGGGAATGGGGATGGCGGCCAACTTCGTCGTCCGCCTCCGCTCAACGCAGGATGTGATCCGCAGAGCCGTGCTCCGAATCTACCAGATTCAGCGCGTGGAGTTCGTGCCATCGGTCCACGTTCTGGTGCAGACGCTGGTCGCCGCTATTGTCATGATGATGCTCTTTCTCAAGACCGAGGGCGATCCGGCATCGGCAATCATGTTTGGCTTCATTTCCTACATGTTCGTCTACGCGCTGTACCTCGTCCGTCTTCTCGAGCAGCCATTCGCCAAAGGACACGATTCAGTTGATGACGTCAGTTTCTTTCTGCTGGACGAACTCGAAGTAAAATTGCGCGGATCGATCGGCGAAAGCGCTTCGAATCCAATGCTTAAACCGGAGAACTGACGATGCATGGTGGAGGTCCCGCCGGGACGGCGGCCGCGCGACACGCAGGCCGACTTGCATGGGCGCTTGCCCTGACGGCGACATACATGTTTGCCGAAATTGCTGGCGGCCTGATCACGGGCAGCCTGGCGCTCCTGGCTGACGCCGCACACATGCTGACCGACGTCGGCGGACTGGCGCTGGCGCTGCTCGCGATCCGCTTTGCCGCCCGAGAGGCCACACCACAGCGGACCTTCGGCTACCTCCGTATGGAGGTGCTTTCCGCGCTGACGAATGCCGTCGTGCTGCTGCTGCTTACGGTCTACATTCTCTATGAAGCATACCAGCGTTTCCTCGCCCCGCCGGACATCCTGAGCGGACCAATGTTGATCGTGGCGTGCGTCGGTCTGATCGTGAATTTGGTCAGTATGTGGCTGCTGGCGGGCGGTTCGTCGGAGAGCCTGAATGTCAAGGGCGCCTATTTCGAGGTGCTGAGCGACATGCTGGGGTCCATCGGCGTCATCATCGCCGCGCTGCTCATGATGTGGAAAGGATGGGTGCTGGCCGATCCTATCATCGGCGCGGGCATCGGGCTGTTCATCGTGCCGCGGACGTGGATCCTACTCAAACAGGTCACGCACATCCTTATGGAAGGCACGCCTCCGGACGTCGATCTCGGTCTTCTCGAGCGCCAACTATCGACCATCGAAGGTGTGAAGACGGTCCACGATCTCCACGTCTGGACGATTACGTCCGGCTTCGACGCCATGAGCTGCCACCTGGTGGTTAACGACATGTCGGTCGCCAGTACGATTCTGCAGGAAGCCCGCCGCCGCATGAAGGACGGTTTCAAGATCGACCATGTCACAATTCAGATCGAGGACGAGGCGTTACGCAACGAGGAAGGCGTGCTGCATGTCTAAGCACGAACAACCATGAGCATGTCGGACATCGCGAAGGTCCGGATGATTGCGCGGGGCGGTAATCCATGCGCTGGCCGGCTTCGAGGACGTTTGTGATCGGCGCAACGGCGCGACTTCCTTCGGGCTTTAAAAAATAAGCGCGAGCGCGCTTATTTTAGCGCTGGGCGTCATCGGAGAACCGCGCGCGCGATGACCGAGAACCGGGTTCGGCGTCGTTCGCCCGTCAACACGCCACTGTCGGACCCATTTGATCGCACTGCTGGCGCTTACCGAAAATACCTTTGGCAACGCAGATGCACGCGGAATGGCTGGTCTTTCGGACCGGCAGAGTGTTGCGATGAGGCGTCTATGGCGGAGTAACCCTATGGGCGCGGTCCGTTGGTGCACGAAATGAGGTTACTGGCGGCGAACTATCATCTCACTGCGACAATCGTTCGCGACGCGCTTCGGCGAGGGCCTTCGCACACCCGTCCATATCACCTTTGGCGTTAGCCATACGCGCGCGTTGCAGCGCCGCGCGATCGTGGCGCTCATCGACTCCCGCCTTCTCCTTGCCTCGCCTGACCGAATTTGGAGTCGGTTGATGGTGTAGGTTTGCGGCATGCGATTGATGAGCAGAACCGCTCCCCTGATTTGAAGCCAACGCGTCCATGGCCGTCTCCACTTGCGCGATGTCGGATGCACACGGGCCAGCGAGGACCGTCTGGCTTGGAAAAATCGACGTACCGAAGAAACAGACTGCGGCGATCGCCTGGACTCGGTGGATCGGTTTTTTCAACAATCAATCCTCCTGCCAAATTAGAGCTGCAGTGGAAGTTACAAGATGTCACGGACGCTAGCTGACGAAAACGCCGCCCTTTCGTCCGGTTTGAACTGCCTTCGCACGCGGAGAAGAGCAGCGGTTCTTCATGCAGCGGCTGTGAAAGTGCGACAACAACCGCAAGATCTTCTGACGCCGATCCTATGATCGCTAGAACCTCGAACGGTCTCCGTCGCCCCCGTCCTACAAGGACGGAAACTGCCGGGATACGTTGCAGCACGCAATTTGCTACCGCACTCGAACGATGTCCATAGTAGTTTAAGCCGTCCGACGAAAACACAAAATTTACGTTGGTTCCGGAATAATGCCATTAGCACGCGAAAGTCTCTGCCGTCTTTGTGAAATTGGTATAGAATCTCTTTTGCGGGTGTAGCTCGAGGGTTGAGCAACAGTTTCCAAACTGGAGGCGTGGGTTCGATTCCCTCCATCCGCTCCAAATTTTCGATGTTCGTGAGCCGATTGTTAATGTCAATTTTGCTTTTAGGCTCTGACCTGCGGGAGGCCGGAAGCAAGATAAATCGATCAGGCATACAAGTCGCAATCGCACCGGTGCTTGTAGCAGAAATCGCGGCGCCTGAGGCCATCGCATAAATTGGGCTTATCGTGGTTTAGGTGGCAAGTCTTCTGAGTAATTCCTAAAAGGAAATTGGTGCGACCAGAATTTCAGCGAAATTGTCGTGCTAAAGTTTAGGAGTTATAGCTGAGATAATCCAAGCATGAGCCGTCAAGTCTGACATCAACTGGAGCCGACTACTCAATCGACTCTACAATTATGAGGAGAAGATCGAGGTCTTCCTGCGCGGCGTCGTCGATGGGCAATATTCGTTCGTCGATTGAGCGAAAAGTACGCCATGTTTGCCAGGCTGTGTTGAAACCCCGCCGCGACGAACAGCGACACGGCAAGGAACACGGGGACGAACCTGTCGATGATCGTCCGCCCATGGTGGCGAAGAACGCTGCCAACCCACGAGCCAGTTTGCGAGCATCCCGGACAGGACGGTTTGGATCCATCCATTGATACCGCTGGTTTCGCGATATGCCATTTCAGACTGGTTCCCAAAACAAGTTGACATCCAGATGCATCTGGAGCGGATCAGGGCCCGGAATAAGAACTCTTGAGGTTGGATCATCCTCGAACTCAGCGGGCGCTCAATCACAGCCCCGCTGAGTTCGAACAGCGCTTTCAGTCCGACACCTCACAAGTTCACAGTCTTCAATCGTAGCGCATTGCCCACGACGCTGACTGAAGATAGCGCCATCGCCGCTGCAGCGATGATGGGTGACAGCAGCAATCCGAACGTCGGATAGAGCACACCGGCCGCGATCGGAATGCCGGCAGCGTTATAGATGAACGCGAAGAACAGGTTCTGCCGGATGTTGCTCATCGTCGCTTCGGAGAGACGGCGGGCACGAACGATTCCCATCAAGTCGCCCTTGAGAAGAGTGACTCCCGCGCTTTCCATCGCGACGTCGGTCCCGGTGCCCATCGCGATTCCAACGTCCGAGGTCGCCAAGGCAGGGGCGTCGTTGACGCCATCTCCGGCCATTGCAACGATCCGCCCCGCCTTCTGCAACTTGCTGACGACGGCGCTCTTCTGGTCCGGAAGCACTTCTGCCTCCACATCGGAGATGCCGAGCCGTTTCGCGACCGCATTTGCCGTGGTTCTATTGTCGCCGGTCAGCATAATGACCTTGATGCCTTCTGCCGCCAGCGCCTTCAAGGCGTCAGGCGTCGATTGCTTCACTGGATCGGCGATTGCAAAGAGTCCCACCAACTTTCCATCGAGTGCGATATTGATAACGGTTGCACCTTCACCGCGCAGGTTTTCGGCTTGTGGCTCCAACGTTTGTGTCTGGACACCTAACGATTTCAGATAGGCCGCATTGCCCAGCAGGATAGTCTTGCCTTCGACCTTTCCGGTCACGCCTTTGCCCGTCGGCGAATCGAATTCCTCCACGTTCGCCAGTGTCAGATCGCGCTCTTTGGCTGCGCGAACGATGGCGTCCGCCAGCGGATGTTCGCTCGATCGCTCGACGCTTGCCGCGAGACGCAGCAGGTCGTCCTCCAGAAAATCTGGAGAAGTTTCGATGGAAACGACCTTGGGCTTGCCTTCGGTCAAGGTGCCTGTCTTGTCGACCACGAGCGTGTCGACCTTTTCCATGCGTTCGAGCGCTTCGGCGTTCTTGATCAGGACGCCGACCTGTGCGCCGCGTCCGACGCCGACCATGATCGACATCGGGGTGGCCAGGCCGAGGGCGCACGGACAGGCGATAATCAGCACGCTGACAGCCGCCACGAGACCGAACGCCAGACGAGGCTCAGGGCCGATCATGGCCCAGACCACGAAGGCGACGAGCGCGGCCACGATCACCGCAGGCACGAACCAGCCCGCGACTTGATCGGCGAGACGCTGGATCGGCGCCCGCGACCGCTGCGCCTGCGCGACCATCTGTACGATTTGCGACAACACCGTATCGCGACCGACCTTCTCGGCCTGCATCACGAAGCTTCCAGATTGATTGAGGGTCCCGGCGATCACCTTGGCACCAGCATCCTTGGTGATGGGCATGGATTCTCCGGTCACCAGGGATTCATCGATCGATGAACGCCCCTCCAGAATGACGCCGTCGACCGGGACTTTTTCGCCGGGACGGACGCGCAATCTGTCGCCGACGTTGAGACCATCGAGCGGGACTTCATGGTCGGTGCCATCCTCCGCAACGAGGCGCGCCGTCTTCGGGGCGAGGTCGAGCAGGGCCTTGATCGCGCCCGACGTCGCCTCGCGGGCACGCAATTCGAGGACCTGCCCCAGCAGAACCAGAACGGTGATCACTGCCGCCGCTTCAAAATAGACGGCAACGGCACCATCGTGTCCGCGGAAAGCGGGAGGGAAGACATGCGCGGCGACGGTGGCGACGAGGCTGTAGACGTAAGCCACACCGGTCCCCATCGCGATCAAGGTGAACATATTGAGGTTGCGGGTCAGCAGCGATTGCCAGCCGCGCACGAAAAAAGGCCAGCCCGCCCAGATTACGACTGGGGTCGCAAAGACTAGCTGAATCCAGTTCGACAGGGTCTGGTCGACCCAGCCGTGGCCACCGACCAGGTGTCCGCCCATCTCGAGAACGACGGCGGGCAACGCGAGCACGAGACCGATCCAGAACCGCCGGGTCATGTCCGCCAGTTCGGGATTGGGTGGCGCATCCAGTGTCGCCACATCCGGCTCGAGCGCCATTCCGCAGATGGGACAGCTGCCGGGTCCTATCTGCCTGATCTCCGGATGCATCGGGCATGTGTAAACGGTGCCTTCCGGAACGGTCGCCTTCATCGCCGAGGCCTGCGACTTGTCGAGGTACTGCTCCGGGGCCGTGGCGAACTTGGTGCGGCAGCCAGCCGAACAAAAGTGGTGGGTGCGGTCGTGGTAATCGAACCGGTGCTTGCTCGTCGCCGGATCGACGGTCATCCCGCAGACCGGATCCACGACCTTTCCATCTCCGGAGACGGGATGATGGTGGTGCTCATGAGCACGGTGACCATGGTCACCGTGACCGCCGCCGCAACATGCCGCCTTGGTTTCGTCGGGACCCGGGGCTGCCATCGCCTTCGAGGAGCAGCCGCATTCGCCTGTGGAATTTGCCTTTTCCGGACCGCTCATCTAAATCTCCTGCGTGGCTTGCAACCCATACCCTGTAGGGGTATATAGAGCGAATGCGAAAAGACATCAAGACGTCCTGCCAAAAACGCCTGAGCCGGATCGAGGGACAGGTGCGCGGCCTTGCCAAGATGGTCGAAGAGGACCGCTATTGCATCGATATCGTAACGCAGATCTCGGCCGTTCGTGCCGCGTTGCGGCGCGTCGAAGAGGAGGTCCTGAAGGATCATGTCTCGCACTGTGTCGAACACGCGATCGCGAGCGGCGACAAGGCGGATCAGCGCCGCAAGATCGCGGAATTGATGGCGGTGGTCGGACGTGCGGAACGATGATCGTCTCGTCAGGTCAGGTTCCATCTTGGCGGCCCGAGATTTCGCAGTTATGATTCCGAATCCGAGCACGGCAAATTGAAAGTATTGACGCGTTTATGTTAACCGGACTCACCAGAACGCAGCGGCAGAGGACAGGGTGGCTGGTTGCCTTGGCTTATCTGTTTTGCGTGCTGGCCCCGACGCTTTCTTTCGCGTTGCCGGGCGGTCATGCGACGCCCTATTGCCTGACCGACGAAGATCACGTACCCGGCATGGTCCATGTGCACGACGAAGGCATGGCGCACGTCCACAAGGATGGGCATGCCCATCATCATTCCGGCGTCCAGACCCAGGCTGATTCATCCGCGGACCATGATGCGAAACCCGCCGCGTTGAAGAGCGATTCCGGCCCGGCAAAGGCGCCGCATTCGGTGGACGGCAAGTGCTGTGGCCTGATGTGCGTCACGGCGCTTCCTGCCACGCTCGTTGGCGTTGCCAAACCGTCGGCACCGAAGGCCGTCCGGGTGTCCGATAATTATCGGAAACTGACGGACAACGCGCCCCCGCAGCGCTATCGCCCCCCCATTTCCTGACCTGACCAAGCATGACGCGGTGTTGCGCCCGTTCGGGGGCACGCGCACCTGTGGTCCATCGTCAGTTCAGGAAAGTCTTATGTCAGCGCAAATTGGGGCGACTGCCGCCGCCGTTGGTTCGGTGGTGCGCGGAATATTCGGAATCAGATTCGGGACATTCGCAGGGGTGGCTGTTGCGGCCCTGATCTTGGGCGGCTGCGCGGTACCGCTGGCGCCGCTCGTCGGCGCGGACCCCGCCGATCCCGGGGCAAAGGTCGCGGGCGTCGGCTACCGGTCGACCATCGCCCCTTACGCCAGCCTCCGTCCGACGACACCCTCCGGCTGGAAGCAGCAGAACCAGAGCGTCACGCCGTCACCCAAATCCGGGCATGAGCATTAGGAGCACGTCATGAAAATCATCAATGGCGTGCCGTTCCATCAGAGCCTCCGCCGCCATCGGTCGGCGTTGGCGCTAACCGTGTCCCTTCTTCTTTCCGGTTGTGCGACGTTCTCGCCGGATCGTGGAATGGGCGTCGTGTCCGATATCGCTGGCCAGACGATCAAGAAGGACGTGGTCGCGATCCGCTCCGTGGACGAAGCCCAGCAGGCCGACGATGCTGTCAAGCGGCTGCTGCGCCGAGCGCTCAATGTCGATACCGCCGTCCAGGTCGCGTTGCTCAACAATCGCGGCTTGCAGGCCGCGTACAACGAATTGGCGTTGGCGGAAACCGACCTCGTCCAGGAAAGCCTTCCGCCCAATCCGACATTCTCGATTTCGCGAATATCGGGCGGCGGCGCCGTCGAAATCGAACGTCAGGTGGTCGGGGACATTCTTGCGTTGGCGACGCTGCCGTTCCGTTCCGAGATCGCCAAGAGGCGATTCCACCAGGCGCAATTGCGGGCAGCATTGGAGACCTTGAGGCTCGCGTCCGATGTGCGGCGATCCTACTACCGCGCCGTCGGCGCTAACGAGATGGTCGGCCTTCTCACAGATGCCAAGTCCACGGCGGAGGCGACCGCCAAGCTGGCCTCAAAACTGGGTGAAACCGGTTCGCTCAACAAGCTCGATCAGGCCCGCGAGCAGGTCTTCTACGCGGAGACGACAGCCGATCTCGCTTCGGCACGTCAGGAGGCGACCAGTTCGCGTGAACGTCTCGCACGACTGATGGGGCTTTGGGACGGCGAACTTACGTTCCGCCTGCCCAAGACGCTTCCGCCATTGCCACGACGTCCTTCCGCTCTGCCGTCGATCGAAGTGGATGCAGTGACGCACCGGATCGACCTGCAGATCGCACGCATCGAACTGGATGCGCTGGCGAAATCGCTCAATCTCACGGAAGCGAGTCGTTTCGTCACGCTGCTCGATGTTGCAGGAATCGCGAAGACCACCAGGGATCCCGATGGCTCCCGGTTCCGTGAACGCGGCTTCGACATCCAGTTCCAGATCCCCATCTTCGATGGCGGCGAAGTCCGGGTGCGACAAGCGAGCGAGGCCTACAATCAGGCCTTCAATCGCCTGACCGAGAAGGCGATCAACGTGCGCTCGGAAGCACGAGACGCGTACCGGACGTATCGATCGAGCTACGAGATCGCCCGGCAGTATGAGCGCGAGGTGCTGCCGCTCCGGAAGATCATCACCGAAGAAATGCAGCTGCGCTTCTCGAGCATGCAGGTCGATGTGTTCGCGCTGCTGACGGAAGCGCGCCAGCGCATCGCGTCGCTGCGGGCCGGAATCGATGCCAAGCGCAGCTTCTGGCTCGCCCAATCTGATCTGCAGACCGCCGTCAACGGCGGCGGCTCGGGAGAAACACAAATAGAGTCCCGTCCGACGACCACCGCCCAGGCTGGCGGCGGCGGCGGTCATTGATGGAGGCCAACATGCTATCGCGAAGAGGATTTCTGGGAACGGCGGCGCTGGTCGGCGCCAGCGCCGTCAGCGGCCGCGTGCAGGCGGCCAACATTCCGGAAGCGCCGATCATGGACAAGGTGACGATGCAGCCGCCGCTGCATCCGACCAGCGGTCCGGATTACCGTCCGGTCGTCACGCTCAACGGCTGGTCGCTTCCCTGGCGAATGAACGGCGACTGGAAGGAGTTTCATCTCGTCGCTGAACCTGTCGTCCGCGAATTCGCGCCCGGCATGAAAGCCAACCTCTGGGGCTACAACGGTCAGGCACCGGGGCCGACGATCGAGGCGGTCGAGGGCGACAAGGTCCGCATCTTCGTCACCAACAAATTGCCGGAACACACGACCGTGCATTGGCACGGCATGATCGTGCCGAACGGCATGGACGGCGTCGGCGGACTCAATCAGCCGCATATCAAGCCCGGCAAGACCTTCGTCTACGAGTTCGAGATGAAGAACAGCGGGACGTTCATGTACCACCCGCACTCCGACGAAATGGTCCAGATGGCGATGGGCATGATGGGGATGTTCATCGTGCATCCGCGCGACCCGTCCTTCCGCCCGGTCGATCGCGACTTCGTCTTTATCATGAGCACCTACGACATCGATCCCGGCACCTACCTGCCGAAGGTCAACGAGATGACCGACTTCAACATGTGGACATTCAACAGCCGGGTGTTTCCGGGCATCGACCCGCTGCCGGTGCGGCTCGGCGACAAGGTACGAGTGCGGATCGGCAATCTCACCATGACCAACCATCCGATCCACCTGCACGGACACCATTTCGCGGTGACCTGCACGGACGGCGGCTGGGTTCCCGAAAGCGCGCAATGGCCGGAGACGACGACCGACGTACCTGTCGGCGCGGTTCGTGCGTTCGACGTCGTCGCCGACAATCCCGGGGACTGGGCGTTTCACTGCCACAAGTCGCACCACACCATGAACGCCATGGGCCACGACATGCGCAACATGATCGGCGTCTCAAAGAAGGACTTGGCGAAAGCGGTCGGCAAGCTGGCGCCCGACGCTATGGTGATGGGGTCGACGGGCATGGCGATGGGCGAGATGGAGATGCCCGCGCCGGACAACACGCTGCCGATGATGACAGGCTCCGGACAATTCGGGCCGATCGAAATGGGCGGCATGTTCACGGTGATGAAGATCCGCGAAGGCATGGCAAGTGACGACTATCGCGATCCAGGGCCGTACAAGAACCCTGAGCGTACGGTTGCTTACGAGGTCGATGCGACAGGAGCCCCAGTCCCCGCGTCGTCAAAACCGAAGGCGATGCCTGACGACATGAAGGGCATGAAAGGAATGAACATGAAGGGAATGAATGGCATGAAGGGGATGTAGTTGGCTGCGATCTCTCCACGCTGAGCGGGTAGGATCGGAAAGTCCGACCGCAGGCGGCACCAACACGTACTCTCGAACATCAATTATAGCTGCGTCCGAAGCATGACGCATGGAGACCTATCGATGAAGCGAATAATACTCGGGGCCAGCCTTTTCGGCTTGATGGTACTGTTCGGAGGCGGTGCATTCATCGTCTCTGGAGCTTACGAAATTGGCGCTGATGTTCCGCATTGGAATATTACCAGCAAAGTGCTGGAAGCCGCACGCGATCGGGCGATCGCGGTTCGCGCACGCGATATCAAGGTGCCCGATTTGGCCGACGAACAATTGATTCTGAAGGGAGCGGGGCAGTACGCCGCGATGTGCGTGGGCTGCCATCTTGCGCCCGGCAAAAGCGATTCGGAGATCCGGCCCGGCCTGTATCCGCAGCCGCCCAATCTCTCGCAAACGAAGCTCGATCCAAGGACCGTCTTTTGGGTGACGAAGCACGGCTTGAAGATGACGGCGATGCCCGCATGGGGATTAGGTCATGATGACGATACGATCTGGAGCATCGTTGCTTTTGTCCAAAAATTGCCGGGTATGTCGCCGCAGGACTACAAGGACATCGTTGCCAAGGCGCCGCCCGACGAAGAAATGGGGTCTATGGATCAAGGTGGCGGCGGCAATCAACATCAACACGGTAGCGAACCACATCAGCACGGCACAAAGCCTGAGCCCTCAAAAGGTGTAGGACAACAGCCATGATCAATTATCCGTATCACTTGCACGGCCACCACTTCGCGGTGACACGGACGGCGGCTGGGTGCTGGGATCGCGACGATGGATGTTCCTATCGAGCCGCTTTCAACATCGCCGACAATCCCGGCGGCTGGGCGTTCGCCTACCGCGAGCCGGCGGTTCGCTTCACTCCGACCGTGCCGATCATTCCCGCTTCGCGATGACCGAGAGTCGGATAGGAATGTTCGAACAAGCCGCGCGATATTTGTCATGCAGGGTGATGTTGTGAACGAACGCCAGATCGACTGCGTGCCGGACGACGGATGGCACGCGGCGATGGGGACGTTCGCCGACGTCCACTACGAGCAGACGGCAATCTACGGCTCCGGACAACGGGGCGAACGATCGAGCCATATTCTGCTGCGGCGCGAGAGCACTCCCGTCGCAGGTGCCCGGATCGGATTGTATCTCGTGCCTTATCTCGGCCGCGGCATGGCGCTCGTGCGCTTCGCGCCGTTCTGGCGCCCCTTTGACGTTGCTCCCGACCCGGAGCACTACCGGACTGTGGTGGGAGCGTTGGTGGACGAATATTGTCGGCGGCGAAAGCTTTACCTCGTCCTCCGTCCGCGTCCCCATCCGGACTTCTATCCGATCGAAGCGCAAATTCTGACCGAAATGGGTCTCACGGACTCCAAGTCATCGATGCTTGACCGCTACTTCGTCGATGCGTCGCTCGACGAGGCGGAGCAGCAGAAAAGCCTGGATCAGCGATGGCGCTACAATCTCCGCAAGGGTCTTGCGCACGGCCTTGACGTTCGTATCGGTGACGCTCCGGCCGACATCAAGACCTTCCAGGACGTCTATGCCGAGATGGTTCGGCGCAAGAACCTGAACTATCCGGGCGTCGATCTGCCCGCATCCATTCCGGACCTGATGCGGCTTCCGGAACGAATGAAGATGCGCATTGCCTTGGCGTATCACGATGGAAAGCCGATCGGCGGCATCGCATTCAGCGTCGTGGGTGATCTCGCCTATTACGTCTTCGGTGCGACCAGCGACGAGGCGACCGCACTGAACGCCGGATACGTCCTGCAATGGCACGTCATGCGCTGGCTGCGGGAAAACACGAAGGTGCGCTGGTACGAACTCGGCGGTCCCGGTGATCCGGGAATCCGGCAATTCAAAAAGGGACTCGCGGGCAAACGAGGCGTTCTGCTTGCCGTCCGTGAATTTCACTACTGCCCCGATGTGACCGCGCGCGTGGTCGTGGGAGGACTGTTCGCCCTCCGTGACGCACGTAACAGGATCCAGCGCTGGCAGCGTGAAAGAAGGCCTTCCGAGGGAAGGCGAAGTAACTGAAGAGGAGTGAAAATGAAAACACGCAACTTCATCGCGGGAATTGTCGCGATCTCTTTCGCTTTGTCGTCAGCCGCTGTAATGGCGCAGGCCGACATGGCCAAGGGCGAAGTCAAGAAGATCGACGAGTCCGCCGGCAAGATCACCTTGAAGCACGGGCCGATTAAGAACCTCGACATGGACGAGGACGGCATGACGATGGTGTTCCGCGTTCAGGACCCGGCGATGCTCAAACAGGTCAAGGTCGGCGACAAGGTGCAATTCCAGGCCGAACGGGCAACGGCTGGCATCACCGTCACCAAGATCGAGAAGCAGAAATAGCACCCGGCTTTTCGACGCCGTCGGCCTCAGGTTCGGCGGCGTCGAATGCGGCGGAGCAGGAGTTTTAGGATGGAGGGATCGTTGCGTCGTAACAATGGGGCCGATGCAGAGTTTTTCTACGACCGCCAGAGCGGCAACCTAAGTGGGGCAAGCCTGGTCGACCAAATGGCGGTCTACGCACTGCAGATCGGCTCCGTCGTTACGCGGCCGTTCGGTCACCGCGGTTACGGATGGGGGTGCGACGTGGTTTCCAGCGCCGTCGCGCAACGCGACATCGTCGTTGGATTGAATGCAGATGCAAGATTTGCGATTCCGTTTTGTGATCGATACTGGAGCCGAATCCTCAACGATCGGTACGACTACGAAGAAGAGATCGAGGTGTTTCTGAAGAGCGTCGCCGACATCAGGTACACCTTCGTCGATTGCGGGGCCAATTTCGGCTATTGGTCGGTTCTCGCATCGAGCGAACCGTTCGGCCGCCAGACCGTCCTGGCGATCGAAGCCTCACCCGATAACGCCGCGCGGCTCGCATTGAACGCCGGATTGAACGGCAACCGGTATCGCTGCGTGAACGCGGCCATCGGTGGCAACACAGGCGGGTTCGTGCGTGTCGCGGGACGACGACACGAGGCATTTTCGACTTATGCGGTTGCGGATGACGATCACGGAGCGGTGAGACGCATCTCGCTCGACGGCCTACTCGGCGGCGCCCTCGATGCACAGGCGCCGACGGTCATCAAGCTGGATGTCGAAGGGGTTGAGATCGAAGCAATCGAAGGCGCAAAGAACTTGTTGTCCGGAGATTCGCTTTTGATCTGCGAGGATCACGGCTCGGATCGGGCGCACGGTGTTTCGTATCATTTGATGAATGAGGCCGCGTTGAGGCTCTACATCTTCGACCCCGCCGATTGTCGTTTCGTTCGCGTCGAAGGTCCGGCGGTGCTGGATCGCGTGAAGCGATATCGTTGGGTCGGCTACAACGTATTCGCCACGCGAAGCCCGGTTTGGGAAGACCGATTGCAGTCTGCGCAATGGATTCGCCGATGACCGAGGGCGACATGCGGTGCGCACCGAATGCAGGTTCGCCTGGCGGAGGCGCGGTCGAAGGCCATGGAGCACGCAGATCATCATCCTTGGGGCGCGACCTGCGGCTGGATCTGTTCCGCGGACTGGCGAACTGGGCGATCTTCCTTGATCACATTCCGAACAATACGGTGGCATGGGTGACCACGCGAAACTACGGCTTCAGCGATGCCGCGGACGTTTTCGTGTTCATTTCCGGTTACACCGCGGCGTTCATCTACGCACGCAGGATGGCCGCGCAGGGATATCTCGCGGGGACGGCCTTGCTGATCCGCCGGGTGTGGCAGCTGTATGTGGCGCATGTCCTATTGTTCGTGTTCTACGCCGCAGCCATCGGGTACGTGGCGCAGGACTACGGACATTCCCACTTGCTGGATGAGTTCAACGTGGCCGGGCTGATAGAGCGGCCGGTGGCGACGCTCACACACGGCCTCCTTCTCCAGTTCAAGCCGCTTAATCTGGACGTCCTGCCTTTATATATCGTGCTGATGGCGGGCTTTGCCCCGTTGCTGATGCTGATGATGCGGACTCCGAATACGGCGCTGGCTGCCGCAATCGCGGTCTATTTGCTGGCCCGCCATTTCGGCTGGAATTTTCCGGCCTATCCCGCGGGCGGCTGGTACTTCAATCCATTCACATGGCAGCTTCCGTTCACGATGGGAGCATGGGCGGCGTTGGGCGGCGCCGCCCGGGCGCAAGCGTTGGCTCGGACCCGAACAGTCCTGATCGCGAGCATTGCATTCGTGGTTTTCGCATTCGTCGTAACAGTTGGTGCTCGCCTTGATGTATCGACGTTGTCACCCCTGTTCGATGTTCTCAGTGAGAAAACCAATCTTGCACCCTACAGGATTGTTCATTTTCTGGCGCTTGCGGTGATCGTGGTTCACCTCGTTCCGCGAGACTGGAACGGCCTTCGTTCGAGCCTGGTTCGTCCGATCATCGTATGTGGTCAGAGGTCGCTGGAGGTTTTCTGCATCGGGATTTTTCTGTCGTTCGTCGGACATTTCATTCTGGAGATGTATTCGGACCGTATGCTTACCCAGATCGGGGTGAGCGTCGGCGGACTTCTGCTGATGACGGCCGTCGCGCTCTATCGGACCTGGTCCCGAACGCTTGATGTCCGCGCACCCAAACTATCGGTAACGCCCGCCGCAATCGGGCCCAAAGGAGGGAATGAATGACGAACCAAAGGACTTTCGCGTTTTGCGGCGCAGGCGACATAGCTGCGAAGAACGATACGACGTCTCGGACGTTTAAAGGACAACCGGTAACCAGCCTACGGTCGATGCGAATCAATACGCGCAGCGACTGGGCTTAAGCGAGGTCTCTATGATTGCGCTTCCTTATGATTATTTCCTGATCGCATGGTTCGTCATCGCGGTTGCCTCCGCCGCGTACGTCGCCTTCGACCAGTTCAACGGCAATCCTGAGCCGACGGTGATGAAGTGGGGCTTCATCCTCGTCACGCTCTACATGGGACCGTTCGGTCTGCTACTTTACGTGCTGGCGGACAAAGAGCCGCATCCCGGCGAGCATGAGCGGTTCACCTCTCCGCTGTGGAAGCAGGGGATTGGAAGCACCATCCATTGCGTCGCCGGCGATGCCACTGGGATCATCCTCGCGGCCACAATAACGGCGCTCCTGGGCCTTCCGATGTGGATCGACCTGATTGTCGAGTACGTTGCCGGGTTCACGTTCGGCCTCTTCATCTTCCAGTCCCTGTTCATGAAGAAGATGATGGGCGGAACGTACTGGGAGAACGTGCGCAAGAGCTTCATGCCCGAGTTCATCAGCATGAACGCCATGATGGCGGGAATGGCGCCGACGATGAGCCTGCTGATGATGGGCCGTGACATGCGCGCCATGGACCCGCTCGAACTGGTCTTCTGGGGCGTGATGTCGCTCGGCGTCATGGTCGGGTTTGCGACGGCGTACCCGTTCAACGTCTGGATGGTGAAGAAGAAGATCAAACATGGTCTGATGACCGTGCGGGCAGAGGGCGGGGCGTCGCAGCCGCGTCAGGAAGCATATGGGAAACAGAGCGAAGCCGGACACCATGGCGGAATGCAGCATGGGGGCGGTCACCGGATGGGCAGCGAGGCCACGGTCCCGCAGTTGGTCGCGTTGGCCGGGGTAACTTCGTTTCTTCTGATCTCCGGAATGGTGGTGCCGGGATTTTCTGTGAACCTGGGTCTGAGCGTCCGCGACGTAGACGGCGCCATCATGCCTCCGGGCATGATCAACACCTTCGATCTTCCGGGCGAGGCGATGAAGGACATGGCGGCGGTCAAGCCAAGGCAGGTCGTCTATAAGGCGCCGCCCGATGCCAAGGGCGACCGCGTGCTCGAACCGCGCGTCGAGAACGGGGTCAAGGTATTCGATATCGAAGCTTCCATCATCCAATGGAACATTCTGCCGGACGTTGCGGTCGAAGCCTACGCCTACAACCGCCAGGTGCCCGGACCGCGGTTGCAGTTGACCGAGGGCGATCACGTCCGCATCAATTTCCACAACGCGCTTCCGGAAACCACGACCGTTCATTGGCACGGGCTGATCGTCCCGAACGAGATGGATGGTCCGGCGAAGATCACCCAGAAACCGGTGCCGCCCGGCGGATCCTACACCTACGAATTCACGGTCGGGCAAAGCGGCACGTATTTCTATCACAGCCACGACCATCCGGATCGCCAGCAGGCGCTGGGACTCTACGGCGCGTTGCTGATCGCGCCCAAGGACCCCGGTGCCGAAGTCAAAGCCGACCTCGATTACACGATCCAGCTGCAGGAATGGCTCAAACGCGAGTGGTTGACCTATCCGGCCATGCTGATGGAGGGAGCGTTCCCGAACTATTTCACCATTAACGGCAAGGCCTATCCCTCGACCGATACCGTTGCCATGAAGGTCGGTCAAACCATCAAGTTGCGATTCATCGGCACCAACAATAATTTCGTGCATCCTATGCATGTTCACGGCGGACCGTTCGAGGTCGTTGCCGTCGATGGCGTAACCCTGAACGAAGGTGCCAGATATCAGGCGGACACCGTCAATGTCGGACCCGGCCAGCGTTATGACGTTATCTGGACAGCGCGCAAACCCGGCAAATGGCTGGTGCATTGCCACATCCCGCATCACACGGCGAACAACAATGTCGAGCAGCAGGGCGGCGGAGGCCTGATGCTCGTTCTCGACGTGAAATGAGCTTCCGCTTCACCGCAAACAGGAAAACAAATGTCGAAGGCTTCAACGATCGCCATTGCATTGATCGCAGCAATCTTTTCAGGCGGAGCAGCCGTTGCTCATCCGCAACTCGAGACCTCCGAACCCGCCGCTGGCGCGACGACGTCGTCGCCCAAGCAGATCAGGATCACCTTCAATGAAGTGGTGATACCGAAATTCTCCGGAATCGAAATCAAGGACAAAGCGGGCCGAACGATTGCGACCGGGAAATCCCAGGCAGACCCGGCCGACAAGAAGCGGCTGGTGGTCCCGGTGAAGGAGGAATTGTCTCCCGGCGAGTACAAGGTCGATTGGCACGCCGTCTCGGACGACACCCATCGCGTCAAGGGCACCTATTCGTTCAGCGTGACCCGCTGATGATCGAAGCCGGACTCATCATCGCGCGGTTCTTGCACTATCTGGCGACAACGGCCCTCGCGGGGCTGTCGTTGTTTCCGCTCTATGCCTACGCGGGAGCCGAACCGGGCGTCTTGGGCCGCTGGCGGCAACGCTGGATTTTGTGGATCGCCGTTGCAGCACTGTTCAGCGGCCTATGCTGGTTTGCGTTTGCGGCCGCGAATATGAGCGGCAGCATGGCTGATCTCCTCGATGCGGAGACGCTGTGGGCGGTCGTCCACGACACGGGTTTTGGTACTGTTTGGACTCTGCGCATGCTCCTTGCGACCCTCATGGTTGGCGTGGCGGCCCGGGGTCTCCGTTCGAAGGGGACGGCGTATCATCAGAATTGGATGATGCCACTCCTGGCCGCAATCCTTTTGGCATCGTTGGCGGGGACGGGTCACGCCCAGATTGAGGAAGGCTGGGCTGGCGTCATGCACATTGTTGCCGATGCCGTACATCTTCTTGCCGCCGGAGTCTGGCTCGGCGGCCTCATTCCATTGGCGTTGATCCTGCATCGCTACCTCGGAACGGACCTGAACGTCGGACCGAAGGACATGGATCGAATTCTGATGCGGTTCTCCGGCATGGGATATCTTGCAGTCGCCGCGTTGATCGGGTCCGGCTTCGTCAATAGCTGGTTTCTGGTCGGATCGCTGTCCGGATTGCTGAACACGCCGTACGGCCAAATCCTTCTCGGGAAGCTTGCCCTGTTCGGTGGAATGCTCGCGCTTGCGATTGCGAACCGATTCTGGCTCGTTCCGTCGATGGGCAGGATTCGAAAGGATGCGGCCGAGGGATTGACGAGGTCGTCCGCCAGGCTGCGCAACCACGTGCTTGGAGAGCAGTTCTTGGGATGGATGGTTCTCCTGGCGGTCAGCATTCTCGGCACGATGCAGCCGGCCGCCGGGTAGTGACAATGGGATTATGTAAAGGATGATCCGCTTGGAAGGAGGCTCAAGATGAACACAGGTAACTTATCGCGGCGGAGCGCACTGGGAATTGTCGCGGTGGCATTGATCGCTCCGGCGGTTTCCGACGCTGCACAGAGCACCATTATCCGTGTTCACAAGGATCCGAGTTGCGGTTGCTGCTCAGGCTGGGTGCGGCATCTGGAATCTGCGGGGTTCAGCGTCGCGGTTCAAGAAGAGAGAAACCTTCAGGGCATCCGAAAGCACTTGAGCGTCCCGACCGATCTCGCCGCATGCCATACGGCCGAGGCGGGCGGGTACGTCATCGAGGGACATGTTCCGGCGGCGGCTATTCAGCGCCTATTGAAAGAGCGCCCCGTTGCGACAGGCGTGGCGGTCCCGGGAATGCCAGTGGGGTCGCCCGGTATGGAGGGCGGCACGCCCGAACGATATGCCGTTGTTCTGTTCGGGCCGGGCGGTCGACGCGCGTACATGGAATTCGAAGGCGTGCGTCCCGTTGGGTGAAGTGGTGCGAGCAGCCAAATATTTAGCTGGACCTACTTGTCGGTAATTGGCTGCATCGACCTTGTATGTTGTGCCGTCTCATCCATGGGTTTTGATATTAATCGCTGACGCAGACGGTCAATGCGTACTTCAATTGAAGTCGAGATGGTTCTGCGCGCGCGCATAGCAGGTCGCTCGATTAACAGCCACGATGGAAGTGCGACAGCCATGGCCAACATCAGCGAAAGCAGTGTTAGCAACCAAACGCTGATGCTTGGCTGCACCAACATCAATGTTTGTGTGATTGGCCAGCCGAATATGTAAATGCCATAGGAAAGATCGATGCGATTGGTGAGGCTGCGCAGACGACCGATGGGCAGTTTTCCAAGCCAGACAATTGCGTACCCTGTCGCAAAAAGCGAAACGATGCGCTCAAGAGGAGATCCAATCGTAAGCCAAAACAAAACGGATACTGCGCCCACCCCGAAGGCAGACAAAACGATCTGGCTCCGGAAAACATAAAATCCGATGCCTAGAGAAAAACACAACCAAAAGCGCGCCGCCTGATCGAGAGGGGTTGTGTCGTGTCCGAAACGAACGAACAGAACTCCTCCCGCAATAGCCCACGAGAGGCCGAGCAGCCAAGCAAACCGCCGTTTGGTCAGAAACCCAAGCCATCCGACAAATGCGAGCAACAAATAGCACGCCGCTTCATACTTCAGCGTCCAGATCGATGCATTCATGACGGAAGGATGTGGGTTCTCGCCGAAAACGCCGGGCAAACCTGTGGCCGCGGAACCCAGAAGCAGGGTGCTCAAGCCGTACCGCCAAACACGGGTGTCCGACAGGAATTGCGTCGGTGTGCAAGTCGTAACGATTGCTCCTACGAGGACCAGGAGCAGTGCGCAGACCCCGAGTGCAGGAAATATTCTGAGGCCGCGCGCAATCGTAAACTCAGTGATAGAGGGCGATTTAGCGAAACTTCCGGCAACCGTTAAGCCGGACAGAACGAAAAACACATTGACGGCATGATCACCCAGATTGAAGTAGGTGATGCTCGAAAGGATTTCATCGGCCTTGTGACCAGAGTGTAAGAAAACTGCATGAGAAATGACCACGGCCGAGGCGGCCAGTAGACGTAACAGGGTAAAGTTGTTCTGTTTCGGATCAAGAATGTCTCCGACACGGGTTAGTGCCATCTTCCCACCTATTTGAACGGCGTGATGTGCCGGATCGTTACGACATGAACCGCCGCTTCAATCATCAGCAAGAAGTGCGCCAACGGTATGAATCTACGAGGACGCGAGCGAGCTGAGAGACTTGATCGGAAGCGGGTCGCCGACCTCTCTCATCGGAAAGGCGACGACCGAGCGCCCCTGAAATCTTAACCGACAGGCATTTCTGAAAGGTTGAATTGAAGGCACGCCTGTCCAGGCAGTCATTTGCCAAATATTCACTTTGGGTTTTCCAGCTCCAGCGTCGTTCCTGGCTTCGTGCGACTGTTACAATTGCTGCCCCTAATCGAAACAGGTTTTCGACAACCGCGGCCATGGCCGCAGTTCTCGAATACGACTCGTTCGCGGCCAGGGCTTGTGCGATCCGATTCCGTCCGCCGCGTGCGTCAAGGCGCCGGCGTGATCGACTGGACGGTATAGGTGCCGCCGGAGCCGCTCAGGGTGAAATTGACCTTGTCGCCGGTCTTCACCTTTGCGAGATCGACCGACGGTGCAACCGCGAACTCCATCGTCATGGCGGGCCAGTTGATGGCGGGAATCGGACCGTGATCGAAGGTGATCTTGTGATCCGCGGCGTTTAGCGCCGTGACCGTACCGGTGGCGGTCGCGCTCTTTGCGGCCTTCGCGTCGCTCATCGGCGCCATCTTCTTCATGTCAGACATGCCCGTGCCGCCTTGCGCGGACGCGGAGCCTATCTGCAGCGTCAGGGTTGCGCTGATTAGCGCGGCGGCAAGAACCCCGGGACGCGAGGTCCAGCGATGGTTGTCGACGAAGTACATAGATATTCTCCTGTTTGGCTTGATGATTGGCAGAGACCACGAGGGCGTGGGTTGCTGGTGATGAACGATTGAACGGGAGCCGCTAGGACCGTCTTCGCGTCCATTGCCGCCGTTTCCGACGCGCAATTCTGTGAGGCCGCTCTTCCATCATTGCACGTTCTCCGCACGATGCAGGTCTAGCGTCGGCGTCAAATTCCGATGTCCACCGTCTTTCTCTTCGCCGTGCCACGGCGAGGCTGGCAACCCGTATCCCTTGACGATCGCAAAGATGGCGGGAATGACCACGAGGGTCAGCACGGTCGACGAAACCATGCCGCCAATCATCGGCACGGCAATGCGCTGCATGACCTCCGAGCCGGTCCCCGTGCTCCAGAGAATCGGCACCAGGCCCGCCATGATAGCGACGACCGTCATCATCTTGGGCCGCACCCGGTCCACCGCGCCGACCATGATCGCGTCGTACAGATCGACGCGCGTGAAAGGCTCGCAGGTAGCCGCGCGTTCCGCCTTCAATTCGGCCATGGCCTGTTCGAGGTAGATCAGCATGACGACGCCGGTCTCGGCCGCGACGCCGGCCAACGCGATGAAGCCAACGGCGACGGCGACCGACATGTTGAATCCCAGCCACCACATCAACCAGATGCCGCCGACCAGCGAGAACGGCAGCGACAACATCACGATAAGGGTGTCGGCCAGTTTCCGGAAATTAAGATAGAGCAGCAGGAAGATGATCAGCAATGTCACCGGCACGACGATCTTTAGCCGCGCTTCCGCGCGCTCCAGATATTCAAATTGCCCGCTCCAAGAGACATAATAGCCCGGCGGAAACTTGACCTTCTGCGCGACCGCCTGCTGCGCCTCCGCGACGTAGCCGCCCAGATCGCGACCGGTAATGTCGACGTAGATGTAAACCGCGAGTTGACCGTTCTCGGTGCGAATGGACGTGGCGCCGCGGGTCAATTTCACGCTGGCGACCTGGCCGAGCGGAACGCTTCCGCCGGCCGCCAGCGGCACCTGGACATCGGTGCTGATCGTTTGCGGGCTGGAGCGCAACGCGCGCGGGTACCGGATGTTGACGGCATAACGCTCCCGGCCTTCGACCGTCGTGGTGACAGTTTCACCGCCGAGTGCCGTGGAGATCACGTCCTGGATATCACTGATCGTCAGCCCGTAGCGACCCAACGCCAAACGATCGGGGATGATCTCCAAATAGTATCCGCCGATCACGCGCTCCGCGTAGGCGCTTGAGGTACCGGGCACCGATCTGACCACCCCTTCGACTTCGCGGGCGATCTTCTCCATTTCTCCAAGATCCTTGCCGAAAATCTTGATCCCGACGGGGGTGCGGATTCCGGTCGACAGCATGTCGATGCGAGCGCGGATCGGCATTGTCCAAGCATTCGACACCCCAGGAAACTGGAGCGCCTTGTCCATCTCGGCCTTGAGACTGTCGATCGTCACGCCGGGCCGCCATTCCGATTTCGGCTTCAAATTGATGATGGTCTCGAACATCTCGGTCGGCGCCGGATCGGTCGCGGTCGAGGCGCGGCCCGCTTTGCCATAGACGGACGCGACTTCGGGAAACGACTTGATGATGCGATCCTGAGTCTGCAACAGCTCCGCCGCCTTGGTGATGGACAGACCGGGCAGCGTCGTCGGCATGTACATCAACGTGCCTTCATTGAGGCTCGGCATGAACTCGCTGCCGAGTTGGCGGGCAGGCCAAATCGTCACCGCAAGCGCCACCAGCGCAAACACGATCGTCAATGTCTTGGCGTTGAGAACCCACCGGATCACCGGTCGGTACACCCAGATCAGGAACCTGTTCACCGGATTCTTGTGTTCCGAGATGATGCGCCCGCGGACGAAGATGACCATCAGGGCAGGCACCAGCGTGATCGAGAGCAGGGCGGCCGCGGCCATCGAAAATGTTTTAGTGTAGGCGAGCGGCCCGAACATGCGTCCTTCCTGCGCCTCCAGGGTAAAGATCGGCAGGAACGAGACGGTGATCACCAGCAAACTGAAGAACAGCGATGGTCCGACCTCGCTCGCCGCATTGATTAAGATCTGCGTCCGCGGCGTTCCGGGCTCCGCGCGCTCCAGGTGCTTGTGTGCATTTTCGATCATGACGATCGCTGCGTCGATCATGGCGCCGACCGCGATAGCGATGCCGCCAAGGCTCATGATGTTGGCGCCGAGCCCCATGAATTTCATGGCGGCGAAGGCCATCAGGATGCCGACGGGGAGCATCAGAATGGCCACGAGGGCGCTGCGCAGGTGAAGCAGGAAAATGAAGCAAACGAAGGCAACGATGATGCTCTCTTCGAGCAGCGTGCCCTTGAGGGTCTCGATGGCCGCCTTGATCAGTTCGGAGCGATCATAGACCGAGATGATCTCGACGCCCTTGGGCAGGCTTGAAGCGATCTCGGCGAGGCGCGCCTTCACGTTGTCGATGACTGTGAGGGCGTTGGCGCCGAACCGCTGCAACGCGATGCCGCTGACAACCTCTCCGTCGCCGTTGAGTTCGGTAATTCCTCGCCGCTCGTCCGGACCGAGTTCGACGCGAGCAACGTCCCGCAATCGAAGCGGAGCCCCCGCGTCGGTCTTCAGCACGATGTTCTCGATGTCCTCGATGCCCCTGAGGTAGCCGCGGCCGCGGACGACGAATTCAAACTCCGACAGTTCCACGGTGCGACCGCCAACATCCATGTTGCTCGCCCGGACGGCACTGCGGAGCTTGTCCAGCGAGATGCCCTGGGCGCGCAATTTCTGCGGATCGACGACGATGTTGTATTGCTTGACGAAGCCGCCGACGCTGGCCACTTCCGCAACGCCTTCGGCATTGGAAATGCCATACCGAACGATCCAGTCCTGGACCGACCGCAGTTCGGCGAGGGTCATGTTCTTGGCCACGACGGCGTACTGGTAGACCCAGCCCACGCCGGTTGCGTCGGGCCCAAGAGTGGGTGTCACGCCGGCAGGAAGCCGGCGCGCTACGGTGTTGAGATATTCCAACACGCGCGAGCGTGCCCAGTAGGGATCCGTGCCGTCCTCGAAGATGACGTAGACAAAGGACACGCCGAAAAACGAGAAGCCCCGCACCACCTTCGATTTCGGCACCGTCAGCATCGCGGTGGTCAATGGATAGGTCACCTGATCCTCGACGACCTGCGGCGCTTGCCCGGGATATTCGGTGTAGACGATCACCTGCACGTCGGAGAGATCGGGGATGGCATCGAGCGGCAGGGTGCGCAGCGCATAGATGCCCGCCATGACTGCGAATACCGTCCCGATCAGGACGAGCATGAGATTCCGCGCCGACCAGGCGATCAGGCGGGCGATCATTTCGATTTCTCTCCGTCTGTAAATGCCTGCAAGGCGGATTTCAGGTTGCTTTCGGCATCGATCAGGAAGTTGGCGGCAACGACAACGCGATCGCCTTCGCCGACCCCTTCGCGGATCTCAGTGTAGTCCTCGCCGTGCGTGCCGACCTTGACTTCACGCGGCTCGAAACGGCCTTCGCCTTTGTCGATGAAAACGATCTGCCGCGCTCCGGTATCGATCACCGCGCCGTTGGGTACCGCGATCACGGGCTTTTCCGCACCGAACGCGATTTCAACATCGGCGAACATGTCGGGAAGAAGCACGTCGTCCGGATTGGGTAGTTCGATACGCACCTTGGTGGTGCGCGTCTCGGTGTTGACCTGGGGATAGATCAAGGCGACGGATCCCTTGAATTCACGTCCCGGCAGGCTGCGGAGCTTGATGGTTGCCGCCGAGCCGATCTTCACGGCATCGATATCCTGTTCGGCGACGTCGGCGATCACCCAGATCACGGAGGTGTCGGCCAGCCGAAACAGCACGTCGCCCGGCATCGCCCGCATGCCTTCGACCGCCGTTCGTTCCAGAATCACGCCATCGCGGGGGGCCGTCCAGGTAATGGTCAGCGGCACCGTTTTGGTGCGTTCGATGTCGGCGATCACGTCGGCGGGCACGGCAAGGTTTTCGAGTCGCCGCCGCGCGCCCTCGACCAGTTGCTTGCGCCCCGCGAGATTGGCTGTTCCAGCACTGTCCCCGACGATGGAGAGATATTGGGCGCCGGCGGATGCCACATCCGGGGAATAAAGTTTCAGAAGGGGCTGTCCCTTGGTGACATGATCGCCTGTCGTAACGTTCTCGACGCTTTCGATGAACGACTGCGCCCGCAACGAAATGACGGCCACGCGCCGCTCATCGAGCTTGATCGTTCCGGGGGCGCGGATGGGCCTCGTCACGGTGCGCAGAGCGGCGGGCTCGGAGCGCACGCCGGTGCGCTGCAGCTTGCCCGGTGAAATCTGGATCGTGGAGGCGTCGTTCTCACCCTCGTAGACGGCGATGTAGTCCATTCCCATCGAATCCTTTTTCGGGACGGGAGAGGTGTCGGGAAGACCCATTGGATTGCGATAGAAGAGAATTCGCTTGGCTCCGGAGTTGGCGTCCTGGGTTGGCGCTGCGGTTTCCCGAGGATTGTCGAAGCTGACGTCTTCGCTGGTATGAACGGCGATATACGATCGCCCGTCCGGCGTCGTCCTGGCATCCTTGGAATAGAGCGCCTTGCCGTCGGGGTCGCGGTAGTAAATGACCGGACCTGAGCCTGCGGGTTGGCTGGGGTGGGATCCGAGCATGGCTGCGATGCGTGGCGGGATCCAGTCGGGCAACGCCGGATCGGAGTGGCCGAGACGATAGCCAAGTCCCAGCGTTGCGGCGAGGGCGCTGATCGCGAACACCATGAGCACGATCCGTTTCGCGGTCGATCTTCCGGCTCGGGCGCGGCGCGTCATATGTCCATCTTCGAATGGATGGTAATCAGTCAACTTGTCCATCAATAGTGTGCCCCTGATGCGGCTTGCGCGGAAGAATGCAATTGAACCCTCTGGCGACCGCTCGACGTTCGGAAGGAGATCGCGAGCCGTCCCCCCCGCCCGGGATGATCTGACGATCCTTCAATCCCCACGAACCATTGCCCGGACCCGAGGCGGTTCGTCGGCAAGGCAAGACGAGCTTGCAGACGAACCACCTGTTAGTTCGCGCCGCATACCGAACCGGTTACAGATTCACGACGACGTGAAAGCTTCGCCCAAGTGGTCCTTCGTGCTGCGAAACAATAGGGCGGCGATGAACGGTCCACCGCGGCTGGTTTCATCCGCGGCCGTCTTTTTGTTCCGGCGTATTCTGCTTGTCGTGACGCTCGTTGCTGGATTTCATCATATGATTGCAGCTTTCCATCATTTGCTGCATTTGGCCCATCATGTTCATCATTCCCTGTGAGCCGTTGCCCATCATGGGTTGATTGTTTTCCGTCGGTTTCTTCGGCGGCGTCGACGTCTCGTCCGCCCGGACGGCTGCGGAAGCCGCCAAGGACGCAATCAATGTGAGCGGGATGAGCGTGGTGATCTTCATCTTGTTGCCTTTCCTAAAGTTTGGACTCGCGTCACTGGTCAACGCGAGTTGCGGTGCGGTTTGGTGCAGACTGCGACGCTTCGCGTCGGTCGCATCCCGAGGCATTGCCACGAGAACACAGGTGCAGGGCGCACATCGCCAGACAGGGGAGTGCGGGCAGCAGGAACGGTCCGATGCCCGACGCAACGAGCCAAGGCCAGCCGAGCGCGGCTCCGGCAAGCAACGCCGACGTGGCCAGAATCAGCCACAACGTGCGGCTGCGGAAGCCAAACGTGCCGGGCATCCGACGGCGCAGATCTCGCCTATCCAACGCCGACGTCAACCACGTCATGGTCGCGTCTCCTGTCATGGTCTCCTGTCATGCACGACAATTGCACTTTGGGCGCCCGCTTCAGAGGGCGAGCGTCATCTATTAGTTCGCGAAGGGGCGCACGCCGGTTACATGCTCACGCCTTCGTGAGATCGACCGGATGAGCGGTTTTCTCGGCACGGACAAACAGGTGATATGCCGTCTTCCATCGTGGCTGCACTCATCGCCGCCGCCGCGACCTTCAGCATTCATGTTGGTGTAGACGAAGTAAGAATTTGGTCTTTCCACCGCGCAATGCCCGGGCGCGCCCAATGCCAGCCTACCAACGCAGCAGTTTGGGGCCGAGCACGGCGCCGGCGACCGTGCACAACACGATCGTGCCCCCATACCAGAGCGCAATGAAGGGAAGCAGGTCATCCATGCAATGCAAAGCATAAGCGGTCGCGCTGACGCCGCCGGCGACCAGCCCGGCGAGCGCACCGGTGTGGACCAAATCCGTCGGGGCCGCGAGGCGGACCGCCGCCATGATTGCGGCGAACGGTACGACCGCCACCGTGGGGATGGCGATCAGGCATTCGAGCCAGTAACTGCCGAACACCATGGTCTCCCAGTGCGACCGCGGTGCCGTGGCAAGACTGATGGCTGCGATGATCATGGACGCGAGAAACGGCAGGACCGTGACGGCAAACCGGACCCCAAATTCGCCGCCAGGACGGATGTATTTGACAAGGTAATGCGAGGCCAAGATCACGATTGACAAACTGAAGGTCAGTTTTGCGAGTAGGAAGATTTTGGCGTGCATCTCTCTGAGGTCGGCGCGAACGCCGAGGACGAAGACCACCGCCAGCAGGGATGCCGCGGCTCCTATCAAGATTGCATTCCGGACGTTCCGGACGACCTCCCGCGTGTCGACCGGGTCGACCTGCGAACTGAGCATGGAAATCAATTCGTTGGTTTTCACGCTTTGGTCTCCCGTGCAATCAATGCCGTGAGGATCTTCAGCCCACGGTGAATGTTGACCTTGACGGCGGATGGCGACATCCCGCTACGATCGGCGGCTTCGGTCACGCTCAAGCCGTCGAGCTTCACGTATTGGAGCGAAAGTCTCATTCGTTCCGGTAACCTTTCAAAGAGCTTGGCGAGATCGAGCTGGCTTTCGGCGGCGGCGTTGTCGTTGGATGCCAGGATGTATTCGGCGTTTTCCAAGGGTACGTGCGCCGTCGTGGTCCTGGTGCGTCGCAAATGGTCGATAAGCTTGTAGCGGGCAATAGCGTACACCCACGGCGTCAGCGGCTGCTCCGGATCGTAGGTGTGACGTTGCATATGGATGACGATCAATGCCTCCTGCACGAGATCTTCAGTTTCTTCGGCCGCGCGTCCGGATCGCAAAAGTCTGCTCTTGTAGTAGCTTCGCAGATGTCCGCTCAAAGCCGTCAGCAGCGATCGATGCGCATTGGAATCGCCTTCGAGGCTCGCCGTCATGAGTGCTTTGAGCTCGGACTCCTTTGTCATCTCTCCCTCATTTGATTCGAACGGAGAATGCCCGCGGTTACACGCTCACGGGATCGTGAGTGCAGTGACCGCGACAGGCGGAGGTCAGGAGAGATCACAAAAAGATAGCACATCGGCATGGTTCCTCGATCAGACCGTTCAACGCTTCGATCCGACCGAGGATTATAGCGTGCTTTTGACGAGGGCAAGCTGCGGCGCCGCAACGAATTCCTCGGCCATCGAACAGTTCTGCGAGTGGTTCTGGATGAAGACGGCGCTTGTGGCGACAGAGCTGGCTTTCGACGTTAACCGGCCGAGCGGCCCGGGGGGATCGGAACTGAGGAATATGGGAGGTTTGCACGAAGGGCACGTCTCGGTCGCCGCGTCTGCCCGACTCCAAAGTATGCGGTCGCGCTCACATCGTCGTGACCTGTAACCCGCCCGATCTCTCGCTCGAACTCATCTACATGCGATCCATTCAGGATCTGACGATCAAGCCGAGCCGGGAGACGAAAATGGGCAAATCAAGCCTGGTTGCATTTCTGCCGCTGTTGCTGATCGCTGCCGCGTCGCCAAGCTTTGCGCACACGAACGGGATCGAAATGGGTTCGGCTCTCCGAACCAAGCCTGCGGAGCGGGCGGCTTCCGTAGTCTCGCGCGACGGCTGGGTCGGTACCCTGCGTTCGCTTCCGAAAACTTGCAGCTATCGCGGCGGACCGAAAACAGGCATGTGGTCGTGCGTACTAAACGTACGACGTTATGAACGGCGGAAGCCTTCGTTGAACTGATTTCCGGGTGTGCCCATCGCCTAGCATGACGGCATCCCTCAGGAACGAACCCACATCATGAATCTTTCATGCGGGATGGCGATTCAGTATCCAAAGCTCGATTAGATCCCAATAGCGGGCCATTTCAACTGCGTGGTCATGAGAGAATAAAAAGAGAATATTGGCGATCTGACAGGAGCATGCTGAAGTCGTTACGGTTGATTCCAGGACCGATGCAGAACGACGTCGTTGCTCAACCTGAGCGATGTTAATTTTCACTGCACTAGGCGTTGACCGCGCGCATTCTGGGAACGCAACCTTGGTTTTCACGACGGACACAAGCATGACGGACCGCAGAAGGATATCCCGGCGAATATGCCCGCAAGAATGTTAGGCGATCGGGCGGCCGTGATCTTTTGCATTTCCTGGTGAGATCGGAAGGTTCTGTCCTGCCGAGATGCAGGAGGTTATGGTTTCTTGGTGTCCCTGGAGCGCGTGATCGCGACTTTACGCTCTGCGAGTTTGTTTGGCCGATTCTTTCCTCTCGCTGTAACGATCTGTGAAATATCCGGTTACGCGGCATGTCAACAACGTGAACTTTATAGGCTCTTCCCTGAGGACGACGGCTTCATCGACCCGGCGGCATCGAATTGTTCATAGGCGTTTGCGACCGATCACTGGTTGGGAAATCGCGATCGTCCGCATCCATCGGCCGAGGACACGGATTGATTGACAGCATTGAACGATTGGAGAACCGCCGCACGCCTGCATGACGGCCAGCATCTTGTGCGTCGGCAGCACCGCGCCGTACGACAGAAATTAATCCCGTCCGAAGGCCCGTCCCATTGAGCGTGACGCCGGCTTCCAGATGGCCGGTTACCGTGACGGTGTTCGCCGTCAGCACCCTTGAGACAAATTGAAGGACTTCACGAAGGGAGGATTTCTGGTTCATCGTAGCCGCAAGGAGCGAAGATGAAACAGAAATCCGGACTGGGCAAAGCGCCCGCTGAACAAGTGCTGAAGGACATCCGGCGCCAGACGCGTCGGCAGTACTCGGCCGAAGAGAAGATCCGCATCGTGCTGGAAGGTCTGCGCGGTGAGGAGAACATCTCGGAGCTTTGCCGCCGGGAAGGCATCGCCGCCTCGATGTATTACGGTTGGTCCAAGGAGTTCCTGGAGGCCGGCAAGCGCCGATTGGCCGGTGACACTGCGCGAGCTGCAACGCCTGGCGAGGTGAAGGATCTTCGTCGAGAGGCCACCGCGTTGAAAGAAGTCGTTGCCGATCTGACCCTGGAGAACCGTCTGCTTAAAAAAAGCATGAACGGGGATGGGGAGGACGAGGCATGAGATATCCTGCATCCGAGAAGGCCGAGATCATCGCGCTGGTGGAACAATCACATCTGCCGGCCAAACGCACGCTGGACAAGCTCGGCATTCCCCGCGCCACCTTCTACCGATGGTACGATCGTTATCGGGCTGGAGGGCACGAGGCGCTGAACGACCATCGTTCTCGACCGGATCGCGTCTGGAATCGCATTCCGGACAACGTCCGCGTGAAGATCATCGATTTGGCGCTGCAAGTCCCGGAGCTGTCGCCGCGGGAGTTAGCGGTGCGGTTCACTGACGAGAATAAATACTTCGTCTCCGAAGCTTCGGTCTATCGACTGTTGAAGGCGCATGACCTGATCACCAGCCCTGCTTATGTGGTGATCAAGGCGGCGAACGAGTTCAAGGACAAGACCACCGCCATCAACCAGCTCTGGCAGACGGACTTCACCTATCTCAAGATCACAGGCTGGGGCTGGTACTACCTGTCGACGGTGTTGGACGACTTCTCGCGCTACATCGTCGCGTGGCGGCTCGGCCCCACTATGTGCGCTTCCGACGTCACAGCAACGCTGGACCAGGCCCTGGCTGCATCTGGCCTCGACAGCGTCACCGTCGTGCACCGGCCGAGACTGCTCAGCGACAATGGCGCGTCCTATGTTGCAGGCGACCTGGCCGACTGGCTTGAAGACAAGGGCATGAAGCATGTGCGGGGCGCACCGTATCACCCGCAAACCCAGGGCAAGATCGAGCGCTGGCATCAGACCTTGAAGAACCGCATCTTGCTGGAAAACTACTATTTACCCCGAGATCTCGACCAACAGATTGGAGCCTTCGTCGAGCACTACAATCACGTCCGCTATCATGAGAGCATCGACAACGTCACACCAGCCGACGTCTACTTCGGCAGGGCACACATGATCATCGCCGAACGACACCGCATCAAGCTTGCCACCATCGCAAACCGTCGCTTGCAGCACCGACTGCAGGCAGCCTAAACTCTAACCCCTGATGAGCCAGAGCCTCTCTTCTCGAAACGCCTGATCAGTCTCAAATTGCCTGACGACGGACAACCGTGACGGTATCCCACGAAGATGGCAACGCTTTGGGGCCTTACCATATCCGCCGCCAACGCGGCAGCGGAAGAGACCCAACGCGACCAGTCCCAGTAGCACGGCATTCTTCATTGCAGCTCCGCCCACGGCAACGCTAGCCTCAACATTCGCTTTCACTGGAATGCTGCCACGAAAAGCATCATATCCTTTGATGTGGCGAGCTGTGATGCAGAGCCCAGAGTTCGACAACGGCAATTGTTGCGACGATGATTCCCACCACGAGATGAACCTGCATCGCCATGGCATCGTCGTGGAAGCTGAGAACCCAAGGGCAGACCGCCAACCACGCGCCGATAGTGAGGTTGATCCATTCCTCCTGTTCGAAGAACATCGGAATCGAGACCGGCTTGAGGAGGTCGGCAATCGAAAAAATAGCGACGATGCCGATGGCGGCACCGGCCATCCAAGACGTATGCCATCCGAGCCGAGAGCTGAAGCCGAATATCCAGGGCGATAGAAACAGAAACCCGCCCAGGGCGAGATTGGCGACGTCTATAATAGCTTCGGTTTTCCAGCTTTGCTTGAGCATAGCGACCTCGCTTTGTGAAGGCCACACGATGTAGTTACAATGACACTATAGCCCCTTTAACCTGGAATTTTCCAAGGATTTTCGGACCGGTCACGTTGGGCAGCGGGCGTCGCTGTTCGATGCGATCGTCGCCAGGGCCGGCCCCGCCCCGAAATCGCGGCGGCCAGACAGCCGTGGCCAGCAGAAATCCCGCTCTCGCCTTCATCTCGTGTAACCGGGCGGTCGCTTGACCCGAACTTATTTGAGAAGCGCATGCAAAGCGCAATGGAAAAGCGCAAGGACCGCAACTGCCCTAACCCACGAGGGATGGCGATACCCGAGGAGCTGCGGTCGATTCATTGGTGCGCGCCGCACGCTTCTGTTTCACCGGCCGCCGGCAAACTATCTGCAGCGCGAGAACGAGAAAATCGCGATCGCGCTCTAGCACAAAGGGGCCAACCGACGGCGGTCAAGCTGTCGACTGCAAACACTACGGGAGGTCGCATCGCCGGGGAAAATCCGCGACGGCGTGCGAATCATTGAGTATCGACGACGGAGGCAGATGGATGCATGCAAACATATTCTGGGGAGGCATAGCGATCTCGATCGTCGTCGTGTCATGGTTTTTCTATCGTCTTGTCGTGCCGAGCAACTGGCGTGAATGGAGCCGGGCGGGACTCGTGCAAGCATTCATCATTGCGTTTTATGCCGAGATGTATGGATTTCCCGTTACGATCTATCTACTGACGCGGATTTTCGGTCTGGACGTCGCCGGCAACTTTTGGGACGAGAATCTCTGGGTTTATCTAACCGGCGACTGGTGGGTGATGCCGGTTTCGATGGCGATTGGCTACACGGTTGTATTTTCGGGGATCACGCTGCTGATCGCAGGTTGGCGTGAGGTTTATCGAGCGACTGCAAAAAGACGGCTCGCCTCCGAGGGGCCTTACGCTTTTGTGCGCCATCCGCAATATAGCGGCATTTTCCTCGCCCTTTTTGGTGAAGGCGTCGTGCATTGGCCGACAATATTTTCACTTGCGGCCTTTCCTATCATCGTCATCGCCTACCAGCGTCTGGCTCGAAAGGAGGAGAGGCAGATGCTCATACGGTTCGGCGATGAATATCAGAACTATCAAAAGCGCGTACCGATGTTCTTGCCGGATCGTTGCTGTTGGCGTGCAGCTCTTGGTGACCGGCCGTCTCGAGAGAAGCAATAGCAGGAGCGACGACAAAAAGAAATTTTAGCAGTGTATTTGGACATGCGATAGAGCGTCGCGCGCAAAATTGCGAAAGCTCTTTGCGGAATGGAGCAAGGGGACCGGAGGTCAAGGAAAGCGAAAGGGACTGGTCAATGACCGCCGCGGGCTCGTCGATGAGCATTCGATTACCTTGATCGACGCCGCCGCAGTAGAAAACTCAACGAAATAGCTAGCCCAGAACGAGCGTCCGCGCTTCCTGATGTCGCCGTTTTCTACCGTTCGTGAGAGAAGCCGATTCGGCCCAACCAAGTCGGACGGTTGGTCGATGTTTCAGTATCATCGCTGTTGGCAGCATTACTCGCATCTTTTCCAGTGCGTCCCGCTAGGAAAAGCGGTCGTGGTATATCCAATGTTTTGGACCAAGACACAAAGTACGCAACTGCAGTCATCAGCGAAAGCCCAGCTACGCTGACGAGGATTTCTGTCCACACTGTGCGTGAGCCGGTCTCCAATATGAAATGGGCCAAAAATGATAGAAGAACTCCCGAACAAAAGACGTTTAATGATTGCTCACCGCATTTGATTAGAGGCTGAAGAATGCGAGATTTCAAACCGCGCCAGTTCCTCGGCAGAAATCTTGTGACAAAGAGTGCAAAGAATACGAAGTGGACCACGCGGTAAGGGGCGAGATTGGTCTTGTCGTTAGGATTGAATGCGTCAAAAAGCCATTTTGGGAGTTCGTTTGCCAGATATGGGATATGAACTGTCATCGTCATCACAAGCGAAAACAGCAGATAGGCGGCTCCAACGTAACGAAGGGCTCGCGAATTGGTGAGGGGACGCAATCGGATTGCAGCTACGGTATACCACGCACCAAGGACAAACAGTAGTTGCCATGCAAAAGGATTAAAATACCACGCCCCCCGGGGGTAGGAGGATAAATTCCAGCCGAGATCTCGTGCAACGAAGTATATGCACAATGATCCTAGCATCGTAGCGTTGGGCAATCGCAACATAAGCCATAGAATTGGCGGCATACCTGCCAAAAGCACGATGTAAAGGGGGAGCACATCCATGTTGAGGGGTTTGAAACGGAGGAGCAAGCCCTGGGTAAGGACATCGAACGGGTTGTGCAGCAACCCGGCTATATTGAATTCATTTATGAGCTCGGGATTAGCGTAGCTTTGTGCGACATGGCCGATCACGGCTACATACAACACAAACAAGAAAATGTGTGCAACGTAGAGCCGCCAGACGCGCCTCATCAACCAAGACGTTCCCGCAACAAAACCGCGCTGAATCATGATGTTCGCGCAGACCAGAGATGTCATATAGCCTGACATAAATATGAAGAGTTCCGCTGCATCGCTGAAGCCATAGTTTCTGGTCGTGATCCACGCGACAACGTTGTTTGGTATATGGTCAAGG